>CBDUDQ010000069.1:0-7244 GCA_965365985.1 uncultured Erysipelothrix sp.
AAGAACACTACAGTGGTCTTATCATTGCAGGTAAAATGCATGGTGCTGGTGTTGACGGTCCTATCGTAGATTTGAATGATGTCACATCGTTCATTGATGCAGGAGCAGATATCATTTTAGTTCCCGCTGTTGGAACTGTTCCTGGTTTTGATACTGATGAACTTAAATCTGTAGTTAAATTAGCGCACAAACATGGCGCACTTGTCATGACTGCTATTGGAACAAGCCAAGAAGGCTCTGATCCAGATACAATTAAACAAATTGCAATCCTCAATAAAACTTGTGGTGTTGATATCCAACATATTGGTGACGCTGGTTATGCCGGTTTAGCACCTGTTGAAAATATCTATGCGATGAGTAAAGCAATCAGAGGTGTCAGACATACTGCATCAATGATGGCCAGATCAATCAATAGATAGAATTATAAACAAATAAAAAGAGTCAGAACTTTTCCTTAATGGATCGTTCTGACTCTTTTTGTATTTCTCAATTATTTACTAAATGTATTCTTCAGTTTTGACAGTAACTAAAAGTGCGCCACCCATTGGATCATTTTTAATTGCTGCTTTAACAATTTTACAAGCTTCTTCTTTATCTTCATAATCAGTTTCAAAATAAAGACGGATGCCATCTTTTTTTAGAAATGTGAATTTTGGAGATTCTAATCCTTCGACAATTTTTTGAATCTGTTTTTGCATAATAGGGCTGTTTACGATAATCATGATGTTACCTCTTTTCATGCTTTAATCTTAACAAATCGATGAGAAAATTTCAAGACCCAAGAAACTTTATGCCAAAGTTGTCCATAAAGTCTTGAAATTATATTTATATGGTGTAGACTATTCTTGTAAGCACTACCAAGTGCAAAAGGAGAAGAATATGGATAAGATTACACAGTTTATCGAAGAACGCATCGCGCCACCGCTGATTAAGTTCTCACAATTAAAGTATGTGCAAGTTATGCAACGTACTGGATTAGGAATAATGAGTTTATTGGTTATTGGTTCAGTATTTTTACTGGTTGCTTCATTTCCATTTGACCCATGGCTACAACTTTTAGGATCATTTAGATGGACTATCGCTGCAGCTGCAGGTGTTGGTACTGGGTTTATAGCACTATATACTGTTATTACTTCATCGTATGCTTTGGTTGAGTACTATAATAGACGTGAAGGGGAAAATCACGATATTATCCAACCAATGATACTTTCAGTAGCATCATTCTTACTTTTAAATCCAGCTCAAACTGTTACAACATTAATTGAAGGCGTCGAGGGGAAATATACAGGTGTTCCAACAATTTATCTTGGTGCAGTTGGCGTATTCGCGGCTTTAATTATTGCTATAGTTACTGTTGAGATTTACCGTTTCGTAGTAAACAAAAAACTTGTTATTAACATGCCAGATGGTGTTCCACCAATGGTATCGCAATCATTCGTTTCATTGATTCCAAGTTTTATTGTTATTTTATTCTGGTGGTTCTTTGGCCACGTACTCAGTTTAAATGTTCCTGAATTAATTGCTGGTGTATTTACACCCTTAGTTCAAAAAGGTGATAACTCTATTGTTGTTATCGTTACTACATTCTTAAACCGTATGTTATGGTCAGTTGGTATTCACGGATCAAACATTGTTAACTCTGTTGCCGGATCATTCTGGGGACAAATGTCAAATGAGAACCTTGAATTCTTCAAACAATTCGGGACTCTATCAGGTCTTCCATATACATATACATCTGTATGGATTGATAACTATGTATGGACTGGACTATTCCCACTTGCATTACTCTTAATTCGTTCTAAGTCACCTAGACTTAAAGGATTGGGTAAACTTGCGATTGCGGCTGCATTGTTTAACATTGGAGAACCATTGATTTTCGGATTACCAATTATGTTAAACCCATTAATGATGATTCCGTTTGTATTATCCTATGTAGCACTGGCTATTATGGCGATTATATTAACCAGCTTCAATGTACTACCAATTCCTGTCTTAATGATTTCATGGATTACACCGGCACCAATTAAAACATTCTTATCAACAAATGGTAACTTGGTTGCGGTTGCATTCGTATTATTCGGATGGTTGTTCATGTACTTGATTTTCTTCCCATTTGTGAAGTCAATCGAAAAAGCAGACTTAATTGAAATTGAACAAGCTAAATTAGAAGAAATCGAAATCTCAAAGGGGCTTTAAATCTATGTTAGGAATTTCAAGTTACTTTAAAGACTTAGATTATGAGTATTTAGAAAAAGCATCTCAGATAGGAGCGAAGTATTTATTTACTTCGCTTCACATCCCTGAGGAAGACTTATCTAAATTGGATCAAGAACTTCCTAGATTCTTAGAGCAATGTAAGAAATTTGGCTTAGAATTGGTTCCTGATATTTCTCCTATGACTTTTGAAAAATTAGGAGTTAAACCCAATGATTACAAAGCGCTTAAAGAGCTGGGATTCAAAGTATTAAGATTGGATTATGGATTTGATGATTTTGAAGTCGTTAAAACATTACTCGAAGATTTTGATTTAATGTTAAATGCAAGTGTGGTTAATGAAGCATATATTCTAGAAGCGAAAGCTGCTGGAGTAGATTTTTCAAGAATATCCATGTTGCATAATTTTTATCCTAAAACAGAAACAGGATTATCTTTTGAATATTTCAATGAAATGAATCAAGCATTCTTGAGACATGACATTAAAATAATGGCATTTGTACCGGGAGACTTACTTAAAAGATTCCCTTTATACGAAGGATTGCCAACAGTTGAACAACACCGTCAAAAAAATCCTTATGTTTCTACAGTTGAACTGGTTTATAAATATGGAGTTAAAGACATTTTAATCGGAGACTCCAAAGCTCATTACCATACGCTTCAATATATGCAAGCCTATATGGAAAATCGAGAAATGCATATTCCGGTCGTTTTAACTGATGAAGGAAAAAAAACACTAGAATCAAGTTATAATGTTAGACGGGATTTATCAGAAACAGTGGTTCGTTTATTAAAAGAACGTGTCCCTAATATCGAAATAAAAAATAATAACGCGCGATTGCGTGGAAGTATTACAATAGAAAATAAATTATCAGGAAGATATTCAGGAGAAATTCAAATTACTAAAAAGGATTTCCCGATGGATGCCAGAACGAATGTTTTGGGATTCATTCATCCAGACTACGTAGAACTAGTCGATTATATCGATCGTGATACACAAATAAAGTTTGTTGTAGTAAACTAAAGGGATGAAACATCCCTTTTTTAATTTAGAAATGAGGTTCACATGAAAAAGATTGAACAGTTCGTCACGATTATACAAGATAATCGCATACTAAACGCAATAAAATCCGCAATTATTAAAATGGCATATATCAATATAGGTTTGGCAGTATTCATTTTTATATTCGCGTTTACAAAAATGGAAACATCGAAAACAATATTAGATCTTTATACATTATATTGTTTGTCGATAGGGTTTTTGATGTCATACTTTGTAAGTATGGAATTATCTAGTAAAAAACAAGTTCATTATGGAGTGGTAATCGCTGTGTTGATTGGTTTTATGTTCCCGGTACTTTATAGTGAGGGATTTGAATCTACTTTTCCATTAATTTCACTTTTTTTAACAGCACTTTTTTATGGGTTCTTTACAAGTATAGATAAGTTAAAATTAAAGGGCCATACAATTCCACAAGCGGTATTTGACTATTATGAGAAAACAGTCCCTGTAATTATAGTGAGCGCTCTGGCTTTGCTTATTACATTAAAATTTCCGAGTATAATTTTATACATGGCGAAAATTATACTATTGATTACTACTGCGTTTAGTAACCTATGGATGATTTTATTAGTTGTCATTCTTATTTGTTTATTCTGGATATTGGGCATTCATGGTGTTGGCGTGATTGGAACACTCATCAGACCATTTTGGTTTCATATGATGATTATAAATGGCGCATTAATTCTTAATAATCATCCTGCCATATACATCGGTTCAGAAGCGTTTCTTCAATGGACTGTTTGGATTGGTGGATCAGGCTGTACAATTGGCTTGAGTTTCTTATTGCGATATTTTAGTAAGAGCAGTCATTTAAGAAATATGGGAAAAGAGTCTCTTATTTCTAACATTCATAATATTAATGAAAACATTATATTCGGAGTGCCAGTTGTCTCTAATAAAATATTTACAATTCCATTCATTCTTGCGCCTGTATCAAATGCCATCATTGCATATATTGCTTTCAGTAAAAAATGGGTAACAATCCCATCTATAGTTTCTCCATGGGTATTGCCAGCACCCATAGGAATATTCATTTCTACTTTAGGCGATTATCGCTCAATTATTCTAAGCTTGGTTCTGATTATGGTTTCTGTTTTGATATATTATCCTTTTTTTAGAAAATACGATCGTTTGCTTGTTATTGAAGAACAAAAATAAAACAGAACTCAGGTTCTGTTTTATTGTGTATAATAGCTATAACTAAAACTATTTAACTTTTATTATAAAGTCGCTGAGTGCAAGTTGGATGGATTTGAAATCCTCAAGGTCTATTTCGTGTTTTTTATTAAGAGAAGTATGAAGTTCAGATAGATTAACTTTTTCATAAATCCATTTTGCTTCTTTATAAGGGACATCAGGATCAAATAAAGAATGCCATATAAATGTTGGTGGAATATTGTCTAAGTTCAGTTCTATTTCATCAGTATCTAAGAAATTAAACCATTGTTTATTTTGTCTGGCGTAAATGTATACAGAATAACGATCTTTAAGACCGGAATCTATCAGTTTATCAAAACTATTTTTGCTAATCTTTGGGATATTTATATATGGGTTCTTATTCATCCAATCCTTATTCAGTCTTGAGTAGCCATAGAAATCTATAATGGCTTTGGGCTTCTTGTATTGAGCACATGCGAACGCAAGAAAGGCCCCTGCTGAGCGACCAAAATAAATAAGGTCATTTGTATCAGGGATGTTTTTAATACACCAAGCAATGATGTCATCTAATTTTGTTTCTGGTGCCAAAGGGTAATCAAGGGTAATAATTTCGAGCCCTAAATTTAAAAAAAATCTCTTTATTTCTTTAGGGAAATCTTCTTTATTACCACTTACAAACCCTCCGCCGTGAAAATATATGAGTTTCATACTATAATTATAATATAAACAGAAATCAAAAGGGAGAATAATATGGAATATAAAATCCGCAATGTTTTACAATCCCCAATAATGAAAGATGCCAAAGTGGTGGCGGGCGAGAGTGGTCTGTCCAATACCGTCTCTGATATCATCATAATGGAAGCACATGATGTTGAAAAATGGCTCAAGCCCAATCAACTCATTTTAACGAGCCTATTCTCACTTCAAGACAGTTCGGAAGAAGAATGTGTTTCTTTCATACGACATATGTCCGATTTGGGTGCCAGTGGCTTGATTGTTAAATTGGGACGATTTGTCGATGAAATCCCTCATGGCATTATAGTTGGAGCCAAACAATACAATATTCCAGTAATTCTTATCGGTCCCAGTATTGAATATCGAGACATTGTTTTAGAAGTTATGCAAAACGTATTAAATAGAAAAGCAGAGATGCTCGATTTATTTCAAAATGTTCATCATGAATTCAAAAACCTTTCTTTAAAAGAGGCTCCTATAAAAGAAGTGTTGTTTGCTTTAAAGCGCCTGATAAAAGCAGATGTCAGTTTAGAAGAAAATAATAGAACTCCAATCGAAACGACACTCAACAAAATTGATGATTTTAAGGTTTTGGACTCAAGACATCTATTTAAAGAAACCTACATGACCTATGAGTACATAAGAGAATTAATTGAAGTAGAGGGAGACTTGGCTTCACAACTTGTTGTAAAGATTGATTTGGAAAACCAAGACTATAAATATTTAGTGATCAAGGAAATGGAACAATTTGTTTTAATGCAAGATTATATGGCCATTGAAAATGCCTGTAGTTCCATTCAATTTGAATATGCCAAAAAATTAGCCATGAGCAAGGTCAAACAAAGTCACATGAACGATTTAGTTGATCAAATTATTAATGGTAAATACCAAAGCAACGAAGAACTCTTAGAATTAGTTCACACCCTTCACTTATCTAATAATAAAAACTATAGAGTAATCACATGGATGCATCGTCCTGAAGTTATAGGAAACAAAATGAGTTTTAACGAAAGAGAAAAACTATTAATGAATTACCAAAGCATCGTCAATGAATTGGAAACTGTATGGCCCAAATTTGCCTATAGAATATTTTCTAACCGTCTGACATTCATTATAGAAGATAATTTCAAATCTGATTTTGAATTTAAAAGATATATCCATGACAGTTTATTAAAGCTTAATTCAAAAAGAACCCATAAGCTCACAATGAAAGTTGGGATTAGTGAAAAAGGAGACATCAATGAAGTTTCCAAACATGCGATACAACCCCTTAAAGTCATACAGATAGCACAAGTTCGAAACATAGATGAATTTGTCATGCTCTATGATGATTTGGGTGTATATAGATTATTTTTAGATTTAAAAAATTCCTTTGATTTAAATTCATATGTTAGAGATGATTTAATTAATATGGATGAAAGTAACCGCCAAACCTTGAGAGTATTTCTAGATAAGAACCAAAATTATAAACATGCCTCCGAAATACTGTTTGTGCATCCAAAAACAGTGAAGTACCGAATTAACAAAATGATTGAAGTAAATAAATTTAATTTTAACGACTCAAATGAAATGTTTCAATTGATGTTAGAACTAAGAATATTAGATTTATCAAAGATATAAGGATTCCTTATGTCTTTTTCTTTATCCACTGTGGATAAAATATACTGAAATTTTCTCCGATTGTGCAAATGAATTCGCTTTCAAAGTGAGTTATTATAAATGTACTAAGGGGAATACCCATAAGGAGGAATACAAATGAAAGTTTTCAATAAAAGAAGATGGCTCATAACGGGAGTGCTGTCACTTTTCTTAATATTCGGTGTTGCATTCGCAGGCGTCTTCGCTGACGAAGTAACAGAAATTGTTACACCAACAGGATTTCAAGCAATCCTAACCATCATTCCACTGATTTTAGTACTCGTATTGTTATTCATGAAAGTAGACATGATTATTGCGGGACTCGTATCAGCAGTATTCGCAATGATTATTGGTCAAATTTCATTGGCAGATGCCAACGCAGAAATTCTTAAAACAATTCCTACCATGCTTACAATTACAGTACCTATCATTAACT
>CBDUDQ010000070.1:0-7210 GCA_965365985.1 uncultured Erysipelothrix sp.
CTGTAGGTGTATTTGAATTAAGAGAAAATAAAACTCATACAGTCATAATAATTAGTGAAGATGGTTTGACAACAAAAAATTACACCATTAAGATTGAAAGAACAAAGAGTAAAGATTTTACTTTGTCTGAAATTGTAATCTCACATAAAGACCAAGTAGAGATAAATATCTTGCCTTTATTCGCAAATCAGTCATTAGAATATGAAGTGGATAAAGATGTTGAATCCATTAAAATTGTTCCTAAAACCACGCACTCAAATGCTCATTATCTTATCAATGGTTTAAGTGATCTTGATTTTGATCTTAAACCAGGTTTAAATAATTTTAGCATTGTGGTTAGCTCGGAATCTAACATACCCACAAATTACGTGTTCAATGTAACAAGAAAGAAAAACAATGTTGCTTTACTTGATGCTTTGTATGTTGATAAAGTACTGGTGCCCACATGGAACCAGGAAAACGAACAATACACAGTAACAGCAGTCGATGAACAGACCGAAACATTGGATATTACTTATTTATTAAGTGATTTAAATTCGAAAATTGAGTTTGATAATAAACTAAAACATGGGGATAACAGCATCAACATCAAAGTAACTGCTGAAGATGGCGTCACTACTAAAACATATGTTATAAACGTTTTCAGAGCATTGTCATCCTCAGTCGATTTAGGTCCTGGAAGCATAAAACCAGGCTTAGACAATAAGAATGATACTATCAGTTCGCTTCCTGGTGATCCTTATCGTTATAAAGTCTTCGTTCCATCATCCACCAAAACTTATACAAAGGATAGTTTTATTCTGGATTTAAGTAATGGCGCAACGGTTGTATACGAAAAAGAAAGTATCGACTTGAAGAAAACACCTTCATTGGGTGAAAACGAGTTTAAATTTACTTTAACATCGCCAAATGGGGAGCACCAACAAGTTTATATCATTGAAGTTCATATGATGGATTCAGCAACACCCGAACTTGTCAGTATTTCAATCGATGGTGTAAACTACGTTTCTTTCGATCCAATGCAAATGAAGCCAGTGATTAACTTAGATGGACTGATTGAAGAAAATGCCAGTGAATTTATTTTTACTGTGATTGCACAAGAAGGCGTAGATGTTTCTCCTAATACTGTTTACAACTTAAAAGTAAAAGGGAAAAAGACAATCGTCCAATCAGTCACCTTAACGAAAGTGGTGGGTGGTCTTACATCAACCTACAGCTTTGAATTTACAAGAACACTCTCATCTGAAAACAAGATGGATAACATCGCCCTTGATGGCGCAGAGATGTTGCCTGTGTTTGATTCAAATTCATCTGGTCCCTATGGAGTCACAGTACCCCACAACCAATCTTCAATTAATATAAGTGGAGAAGCAATAAACCCTAATGCGACAGTGACGGGAATTGGAAATCTTGATTTGGTTCCGGGTGAAAACAAAGTAACTGTCAGTGTTACGCCTGAAGATAAGTCTGTAGCTAAACACTATGAGATTGTTGTCAGTCGTGGTATTGAATTAAATGATTTGAAAATTGCGGATAGAGTGATCGATTTAAGTTCTGCTGTTAGATTGGGTCAGAATTTGACCATTACGGTCAATGAACCTTTTGGTTCTGATTTAGTATCAGCATCAGTAATCGCTAATGGAAATCATGCTTCTGTAAGTGTATCAGGTCAAGCCAATAAAGAAGTTGTTTTAGACAACACAGAAATGAAATTTGTCTTAACTGCTAAAGATGGTAAAACCAAACTTAATGTAACGGTAATATATGCACGAACACTGAGCGATGATGCTCGATTGTTAACACTAGATATAAAAATACCGGAGTCAAAGCTTTCACCTGTGTTCAGTTCTGATCAAGATGTTTATGATTTGGAAGTAAGACATGATTTTGAAACCATAATTCGTGATTCTCACTTTTCATGGACTCCTGTGCATATAAATACAAAAGTAGATTCGATTGAAAAAGTCGATATGCCTCTGATTGGAGTTCTTGTATACAAAATAACAGGTCGCTCTGAAAGTGGATCTGAATTTGTATACACTTTAAATGTTAAAAAAGCTGCGTATAACTTTTTAGAAGATCTCAAAATTTCTATTGGTGATGGCCACTTAGACAAACCTTTCCAAAAAGAAAACTTTGATTATCAAGCAACCATCCTTACCGGTAAAAAAACATTCAGCTTTGATTGGGTTTCAAATCTTGGGGTCACAGTAATTAATGAAGCTGAACTGAAAAACATATCAACTTCAGTTTTACCTAAAAACTTTGAAATTAAGGTTAAAGGGGACACTGATGTTGTGAACACATACAAGATTTATGTGAACATAGGTATGTCTACAAGGTTGGCAAGCATGGAATCAAGTCTTGGTAAACTAGAGTTTAAACCTGACAATGAAATATACGAGGTCTTAGTACCGCAAGATGCCAAAACAGTGAGCCTTATAAATGTTGTGGCTGAAGATGCCAATGCGATTGTTTCAGGTAACTATGCCAACATTCAATTAAATGGTGTTGAAACAGGACCAGTTAAAATAATCGTAAAAAATGGTTCTCAAGAAAAAGTATATAAAGTAAGTTTTAAAAAAGTTGCCGATCAAACTGGCATCTCAAAAATAATAGCCAGTCTTGATGGAAATCTTTGGGAATCAAAACTCAATGAATCAGGAAAATTAGAAATTACACTCAACCCTGACACAGTTCTTAAGGATGTCAATTTAGATGTAGTCCTAGGAGTGATGGGTGGCAAGGTTGAGGTCAGTGTTGGAATATTGAATGACAAAAAAGAATTAGAATATGTCGTCAGTGTGACTGATTCAAATGGCATTAACAAAAAATATGATTTAGTACTTAAAAATGATCTGTCAGATAATAACTATTTAGAAATGCTGACAGTAATGAATGAAAAAGTTCTGGGATTTGATAGATTCAGAGAATCCTATGACTATACTTGGACAACAGGCGAAGCATTTACTATAAGTGGTATCCCTGAAGATCCCAGTGCAAGTGTGAGCTATAATATTCCGAGTCCTTTGGTAAGTGGTTCTAATGTGGAAGTTACTGTGCTCTCTACAAAAGGAAATTCTCGAGTATATACAGTCAAAGTAGTGATTCAAAAAGAAAACATTGCTACATTAGAATCTTTATCTATAACGGAAGCAGATTTTAGTCCAAATTTTAGCTCAGTGAAGTCAGATTATTATATGACCATTCCAAATGAACTAGACAAATTGACTGTAAATTTCAAAGCGCAGGGTAACGGTAAAGCTTCACTCAGTTCAAATGGAACTGTTACGGATAATGTAGTTTCTAATCTTATTGTAGGAGATAACTCTATTAAAGTATTGGTGAAGGCTGAAAATGGCACAGAGTATACTTATACAATTCATATCAAACGAGAAGAAAAATCTAATAACTTTTTAACAGACTTATCTATTTATGGAATTGAAGGCAATCAGAAGCTGAATTTAAGCCCATTATTTACTTCTGAAAAATACGTGTATGAAGTAACGGTTCCAAGAGGGAAATCTAACTTTAATGTCGTGGGGGTCCATGATCCCATGCTGACAGCACACGGTTTGGGAGAAGTTTCTATCTTTGAGTTCCCATTTACTCATGAAGTAAAAGTCGTGGATTCAAAGAATATATCAAGAAGTTATTACATCAAGTTTGTTCAGGAAGCTTCTGGGATTACAACCTTGGCCAACATTTGGACAGATAAAGGCAGCTTAGACCCAGTATTCAGTTCAACAAAGTATGCTTACAACATAGATGTGCCATATGAGACAAAGAATATTACGATTTTTGCAACGGCAACAGAAGAAGATCAAATAGTTGAGGGTAAAGGATTAAAACTTCTCAAACCAGGAAGAAACACTTATCAAATTACTGTTGGTTCTGGTAAAGAATCCCAAATATATACAATCAATGTAAACAGGTCTTTCTTAATGAATGCTGAACTTGATTGGTTAAATGTTAGTGTGGGTGAACTTCTACCAACATTCGACAAAAAAGATCGTGTTTACCGTGTTAGGGTGGAAAACGAAATTAATGAATTGGAAATAAGTGCAGGATCCAGTTCAGATAATGTTGTAATTGAAGGTGTGGGCCTTAAAACTCTTTTAGAAGGTCAAAATATATTCGAGATTAAAGTGGATGCTGGGGCAGGAGTCAAAGATTCATACTTCGTTATTGTTGACCGAGGTATTGAAGAGAGTTTAGAACTGGCATACCTTGGAATTAGAAATGAATTGCTCAATGAGAACTTCGATTCGAAAGTCATGACATATACAGCTGACTTAAGTAAATCTTATTATGAGAATTTAGAACTCATTGCAATTCCTAAAAATCCTAATGCGAAAGTTGAAATAATTGGGAATACATCAGTGGGTATTGGTCAAACTTTGGTAACAGTTAAAGTTTCAACTTCAGATATTGATTTCTTAGAAACAACAGTATTGGTCAATGTGATGAATCAGATTCTTGAGTCTGAGATTCATGTGATTGGCGAAAACTATATTGAGACACTAAAACCTGAATTAACAGTAATTGATGTCAAAAATCAAATGTTAAACGATAATACTCATTTACAAATTTATGTAGATGGGGTCCTTTTATCGGACTCTGATTCTGTTGGAACAGGTGCAATTATTAAATTGGTAATTGATGGTAAAGAATATGATCACAAAACCCTCATCATTAAAGGTGATGTGAATGGTGATGGATCAATCAACATACCTGACATTCTCATGGTAGTAAGTTATATCTTAGAAAACCCTTTAACAGATGTCCAAATGATTGCGGCTGAAGTGAATGATGATTCTATGATTACAGTGGCCGATTTATTAAAAATTCAAAGCCATATTTTAGGAATTGTTGATATTCACCAAGCTCAAGGGGGCGATAATTAATGAATAAAATAAAAATTAAATTAAGTCTAATCATAGTAATGCTGGTGACTCTCTTAGCATTGTCATCCGTTGTCCCTATTTATGCAATTACGACTCAAATGAGTCTCAGTACCCCAAAAACTAATGTTAAAAGAGGAGAAAAAATATTTATTAAATTTGGTACCTTGAATACAGCCGATGTGGTTGGTGGATTCAATGGTTTTAGTGGCACCGTGATTTATGACAGTGCTGTCATCAGTAATGGAAAACCAAAATCTTCTGTAGCTGATTGGCAGTTTACTTACAGTCCAGCTAAAAACACAATGGTTGGATACGATGGATCTGGGGTAGACTTTAAAAAAGCTGATACAGAACTTGTTGTATTTGAAATTGATATATTACCCAACGCACCCTTGGGTAATACAGTATTTAAAGTGAATAAAAATGCAATCTCAGATAGTAAATTTAAAAATATTACCCTTCCTGAAGCGACAATCATATTAAATGTTGTGGATGCTGAAGTTGTGATACCACCTAAATCTGCGGTGAGCAGCTTAGATGGTTTAGTGTTGAAAGATGGATCAGGAACCAATGTTCCTCTTTCTCCTTCTTTCTCAAAAGGAAACAAATCCTACACAGCTTCAGTAGGAGAAGCTGTGAATACAATTGATGTATCAGCTCTATTGAGTGATTCAAAAGCTTCGATTGTTTCAGGAAACGGTAATCAAACACTTTTACCAGGTAAGAACACAATCAATGTAGTGGTAAGAGCGGAAAACGGTACTGAAACCACTTATACGGTTGTAGTAGATAAAGCGGTTAAAAAACCTGAAGGTAATACCGGTGGAGATTCGGGTATAAAAAGTAGTGTGAATACCTTAGACGAATTGAAATTGAAAGATTCTACAGGTAAAAATATTAATTTATCACCCAGCTTTTCAAAAGAAAACAAATCCTACACAGCAACAGTAAGCAAAGATATTAATGAAATAGACATTTCGGGCCTTTTAACCGATCCAAATTCAACAATTATTTCTGGCAGCGGTAAACAAACTTTGAAACCAGGAAAGAATACAATTACTGTTGAGGTCAAAGCACAAAACGGGGCAATCTCAACCTATACTATTGTGATTGACAAACCATTGGATAATGTTGATTCTGAGACTCCTGGTGGTGATAAACCAGGAGGAAACACACCAGGAGGAGATAAACCGGGCAGTAACAATCCTGGTGGGGACAAACCTGATACAAATAATCCCGGTCAAGATATACCGGGCAGTGATAAACCAAGTGGTGATAAACCTGGAGTCAACAACCCAGGTTCTAACAACGGTTCAGTTCAAAATCCAAATGGCATCACAATAAATAACAGCAATAATAATACGAGTTCAAGCAATAATTCAAATAGTAGTAACAGTAACAGTTCAAATAACAATTCAAATTCATCGAGTAATAATTTTGTAAGTGATTTAAAAGGATTTGGTAACCTAGATAAACCTTTTGATAAAAATATCACCCAATACTTTTCTCAAGTTGGAAAAGAAACAACAAAATTAGATATAAAAATCGACTTAGAAGATACGCGTGCTCGTTATACGATTAAAGGTGCAGATAATCTTCAGATTGGATTGAATGATGTCTTCATAGAGGTTGAAGCTGCCAATGGTGATAAAAAAGTATACTGTATACAAGTAGAGAGAACAGAAGAAGAAAGTGGTTCTTTACTTTCTAATATGAATGTTGGTGGCTATGCATTCAATCCAGGATTTAGGGAAGATCAAATGTTTTATACACTTGTGGTTCCTGAAAATGTTGAAACATTGGGTGTGAGTGCGACACCGAAGCACGGTGGCGCAAGTGTCAACGTTGCCGGAAACCAAAAATTACATCATGGCTTAAACTATGTTAAGGTAGCGGTGAGCGCTAATGGACAAATGAATACTTACATTGTGGAAGTAGTTAGAGAACAAGCTGGACCGGTCATGGATTGGATTCCGTGGATAATCAGTGGTGTCGGTGGTATTATAATTTTGTTTTTACTGATGCTTCTTGCCTTGAAAAGCAAACAAACGGTGATTCAAAATCCATCACAAGCTCAATACTATCAAGCACCTCCTTATCCTTATTACCCAGTTTATCCAGGCACTGCAAGTCCTGGATATCCAGGACCGATAAATCAAGGTGAGCCATATCAACAAAGTCAAAGTAATCATTCTCCGAATTATTTCAAACAAAGAGATAACAACAATGGAGAAAAGGAATATTTTAATGGGGGTATGAACAACAGTTCTGTAAATGCCCCTTATATGGATTTACCTAAGGAA
>CBDUDQ010000071.1:0-6921 GCA_965365985.1 uncultured Erysipelothrix sp.
GATCAAAAGATCCACTGAAAGCATATAAAAGAGCACAAGCTTGCGGGAATGCGACTGCATTTTCAAAAGACATTGCAAGCAAAGAAATGATTGAAGAGATTGAAAAAAATATAAAGATAAAGGAGATTATCGATGGAAATTAAAGACGTACTCAAAAGAAATTTGTTTATTCAAGAATTAAAGTCGAATGATAAAGAAAATGTATTAATTGAACTTTCAAATAAGCTGTTTATAGAAGGCTACATTCAAGATGAAGCGGCTTTCTTACAAAAGCTTAAAGACAGAGAAGCAATCAGCACTACTGGTGTAGGGGACGGCATTGCCATTCCTCATGCTAAATCAGATGACTTAAAAGAAACAGTTGTTTTATTTGGTAAGAGTAAATTGGGCGTAGACTTTGATTCGATGGATCAAATGCCAAGCCATTTCTTCTTTGTGATTGCGACACCAACAGATTCTGGGGATGCGCATCTTAAAGTATTGGCAAGCCTATCAACCTCACTCATGAGAGAAAAAACTCAAGAAGAATTAAAATCAGTTAAAACTTACGAAGATTTATTAAATGTGTTCTCTACTAAAGTAGACACATCACAAAAATCAGAAATAGATGAAGAAATAAACAACACACAAAATAAAACAATGAACATCGTTGCTGTAACGGCATGTGCAACAGGGATTGCACACACCTATATGGCAGCAGAGAAATTATTGGAGGCAGGCGAGAAATTGGGGTATCGCATGCGCGTTGAAACCAATGGTTCAGCAGGAGCTGAACACAAATTAACACAAGCAGAAATCGACAATGCGGACGCAGTTATTATTGCGGCGGACATTCATGTTGATCAAAACCGTTTCAATGGAAAAAAACTCTTGTCAGTACCCGTAGCGCAGGCCATTCATAGACCCGCAGAATTAATTGATGAAGCATTAAAATCACAACCGTATAAAGGCAGTGAAGGACAATCAAAAGAAACAAAAAAATCAACAGGATTTTATGGTCACTTACTCAATGGTGTATCTCACATGCTTCCATTTGTTGTTGGGGGTGGTATTTTAATTGCCCTTGGATTCTTACTGGACCAACTTTTAGGAGTACCAACAGAATCACTGGGAAACCTAGGATCGTATAATGAGTGGGCATCTTACCTGAATCAAATTGGTGGGGCCGCATTTGGTTTCATGCTTCCAGTATTAGCTGGATACATTGCAATGAGTATTGCGGATAGACCCGGTCTTGTTGTTGGGTTTGTTGCTGGTGGGATTGCTTCTGCAGGAGGCGCCGGGTTCTTGGGTGCACTTGTGGGTGGTTTCTTAGCCGGTTACGTTATGAACGCAATCAAAAAAGTACTTAAAGCACTACCAAAAAACTTAGATGGTATTAAAACAATCCTTCTTTATCCAGTATTGGGTATCTTAGTGGTTGGTGGATTGATGTTATTATTCAATATCCCAATGTCAAAAATTAACTTAGCGATGAATTCATTCCTAGAAGGTCTCTCAGGGACCAACGCTGCGATCTTAGGTGTGATCCTGGGTACAATGATGGCCATCGACTTAGGTGGCCCAGTGAACAAGGCAGCATACCTATTCGCAACCGGAACATTAGCATCTTCTACCGCAACAGGGGGAAGTGCAGTCATGGCTGCAGTTATGGCAGCCGGAATGGTGCCACCTCTGGCAACATTCGTTTCTACCATGTTCTTTAAAGAAAAATTTAATGAGGAAGAAAAACAAGCTGGACTCACTAACTTAGTCCTAGGAGCATCTTTCATTACTGAGGGCGCAATTCCATTTGCCTCAGCTGACCCATTAAGAGCCCTACCAAGTTTCGTTGTTGGTTCAGCATTAACAGGTGCACTTGTCATGATGTCTAACATCTTAGTTAAAGCACCTCATGGTGGTATCTTCGTTATTTTCCTTATCAGTAATCCATTACTGTATCTTGCTTACATTCTAGCGGGATCTGTACTATCAGGTGTGATATTGGGTTTTTTAAAAAGACAACGTTCTTAATCATAAGCTGTTAGATAACAAAGAATAGAACTCATTTTTAATAATTCCTTATAACGATATAATTGCTAAAGCGATTATATCGTTTTTAATTATTATTATGCCTGCTGTTTTGTTGGGAATATATAAAAGACAATTTTAGATAAAATTCTAAGATTGTCTTTTTTTCTTGAGATGGTAAATAGATAATAAACTTTGTGTACATGATATAATTTGATTAAGAAGATTCACCTATAAACACCACAAATAATCCCACTAAATAATCATCTGTTTTGTATAAGGGAGCAGTGATGCATTTGAAAAACAAACAAAGTCTAAAGAAATTTCTTAGATTTTTTTATCGTGCTTAAAGACTCTTTTCATTTAATTCTTAAAATAAATTAAGACTCAAATTCTATGCGTTAAATAATACTATTAAAATGTATAAAAAAGTTCTTGATATTGTAAACGCTTAATTTGCTGCACGAACAATAGTGCAATAACACGTGTGGTAGTGAATATTGCATCGGTGTATGATGTGATTGTAAAGAAAAGAGGGTTAGTAATGATAACATTAATGGATCATATTATTGAAATTCCTGAGCGCTTAAGTGCACGAGTGAATGACTACGATACGCTAGAGAAAAAATTGAATCAGGGACTGACTTTAGAAAAAATTAATAAAGTGGTTGTGATTGGTTCTGGTTCTTCTTACAATGCAGGTTTCGCAACTAAGTTGTTTGCTGAAGAGTTTGCAGGGTTAGAACTTGAATTGATGTATCCAAGTATTTTCTTGGAATATTATAATAGAAATCTACTGAGTAAGGATGCGGTATACGTATTCATATCTCAAGGTGGCAGTACAAAGCTTGTACTTGAATCATTACAAATGGCCAACACATTGGGATTGGAAACAATCACCATAACAGAACATTTAGATTCAATGATTGCCAAAGAAGCAAAAGTATCCCTTGAAATGGGTTCTGTGAATGAAACATTCATGTTCAGAACTTTAGGGTATTCGAGCACAGTAGCAACACTCTACTTATTAGAGATTGCCCTTGCAAAAAGAAATGGCACGATCAATGATGCTGAAGTCTCTGATCTTAAAGCAAGTCTTCTTAAAAGTATCAATTCAATTGATGGCGTGAGAAAGTTTGCCAATACATTCTATCAAGATAATAAAGAGCTCTTAACAAGTAAACCATTCTATCTCTTCTCTGGTCCGGGTCAATTATGGCCCATAGCTCAAGAAGCAGATATTAAATTTATGGAAATGCTTCCAACAATGACAAACAGCTTTGAGCTTGAAGAACTGATTCATGGACCTCAAAACATGTTCAATGATACACAGTTATTCTTCTTACTCAGTAATACTGAAGAAGAACTTCATAAGTCAAAAGCAATCAAAGACTTCATTACAAATGAGGCCAAGTCAAAAGTATTGTTGGTTAGTTCTCAAGAGGGATCAGACGCATGTCTTCCAACACAAAACACTGTGTTCTTCCCACTGGAGTTCATCACATTCTTCCAGGTACTGGCTTACCATCTCGCAACTGAAAAAGGACGCGATCTGGGAAAGACCACGTATCCAAACATTACAAACTATATTAAGAAAACATTGTGAGGGTAAACAAATGAAAAAAATATTATTAGCAACACACGGTAAACTCGCTGAAGGATTAAAATCAGCAATCACCTTAATTGTCGGTGAACAAGAAGACATCACATTCATCAATGCTTATGTCGGAGACTTAAACTTTGAAGAAGAGTTGGTTAAATATCTCGCAGAGATTACAGATGAGGACACATTGATTGTCATGACAGATTTATTTGGCGGTAGTGTAAACCAAACAATCTTAAGAAAATTAGATTTAAATAAATCATATTTAATTACTGGAGTTAACCTAGCTGTATTATTAGAACTCGCTTTAATGGATGCTGAGAACATTTCAAAAGAAACAATCTTACAAACAGTTCAAAGTGGTAAAGATCAATTGATGCTGGTTGAAATGGATGAAGAGCCTGAAGAGGAAGAAGACTTCGATTTTTAATCAATTAATGAAATTAAGATAACAACAACTATAAAATAATAAAATATAAATGAAGAAAAAGAAAAAGGAGAAACATATATGATACAAAACATTAGAATTGATGATCGCTTATTACATGGGCAGGTCGCTTACAGCTGGAAGTCGGCTTTGGGTTATGAAGCAATTGTTATTGTCAGTGAGGACGCGGCAGCGAACCCTATCAGAACTCAGGCTCTTAAATTAGCCAAACCTGATGGTGTGAAACTTGCAGTAAGAACCATTGATGGTGCCATTACCATGCTAAGTGACGCAAGATTAAAAGATACGAAAGTATTTGTCGTTACAGATACAGTTGAGAGTGCATTAAGAATGTATACGGCTTTGGAAGAAAATCCTACAGTTACACTGGGAGGGATTCAGTCTAAAGAAGGCAAGAAATTATTTGCTCCAGCAGTATATTTAACCAGTGAAGATGTTGAAATGTTGGATAAATTGGTAGCACAAGGGGCTAACTTGGAAATCAAACAAGTACCAGTTGATAAAACAAAAGATTATCAAGATTTGAAAAAGAAATTTGTTACTGAGTAAAAGAAAAAGGAGGCATACATTATGCAAGCAGCTTTATTAGTTGGTTTAGTCGTTGCAGTTGTTTGGTTTTTTGAAAAAATGTTGGGTACGCCCATGGTCAACAGACCTCTTGTCATCTCACCACTTGTGGGTTGGGTATTAGGGGATGTTAAGACAGGTTTAATTATTGGTGCCAGTTTGGAACTTGTGTTCATGGGTGCCATTCAGGTTGGGGCTGCGGTTCCGCCAGATGTATTAATTGGTGCGGCATTGGGTACTGCGTTTGCGGTTTTATCTGGACAGGGTGCTGAAATTGCTTTGGCTCTTGCACTTCCAATCGCAATTCTTGCTCAATCACTTAAAGTAATTATCTTTATCTTTAGATCATCGTTTATGAACCTTGCGGTTAAAATGGCTGAAGACGCGAATATCAAGGGTATGTTTGCTCTTAATATTGCAGGTGTATTGATTCAATCATTGATGTATTTCGTAGTTGCGTTTGTGGCTGTTTGGTTTGGTTCTGGGGCGGTTGAATCATTTGTTCAATCCATTCCTGTTAACTTAATGAATGGTCTTGAGGTAGCTGGTAAGTTGCTTCCTGCAGTTGGGTTTGCCTTACTCTTACAACCCATGATGGAAGGAAAAAACGTTCTTTACTTTATCCTTGGATTTGTATTGATCGCTTACCTACAATTGCCAATTCTTGCAGTAACGATCTTTGGTGTTGTACTTGCATTCATTATCGTATTTGAAGTGGGTACTCCAACAGGGGCACTTAAAAAAGAAGAAGATGTAGAAGACTGGGAGGGCCTATTCGATGAGTAAAAAAGTAATCACTACAAAAGAAGATAAGAAATTCCTTAGAGAAATATTCTGGTATTCATTCTTACTGGAAAACTCATATAACTATGAGAGACAACAAGCTTTAGGTTATGCAGTCGGTATGTGGCCAGCGATCCGTCGTTTCTACCATACTAAAGAAGATCGTGCAGATGCACTTGTACGACACATGCAAATCTTCAATACAACACCTCATGTTGTATCTGCCATTACAGGTGTTGCCAGTGCTCTTGAAAAAGAAGCCAGTGAAAATAAAGAATTTGATAAATCAACCATTAACAGTATTAAAGTATCATTAATGGGACCCTTTGCCGGTATTGGAGACTCATTCTTCTGGGGTACCATTAGAATCATCGCAACAGCGATTGCACTTCCATTATCACAACAAGGAAGTATCCTGGGACCCATCCTTTTCTTAATCGCATTTAACGTTCCTCATATGATCGTGCGCTATTTAGGTGGGAAATTCGGATATCGTTTCGGAACGAGCATTATGGACTCAGCATCAGAATCAGGACTCTTTGGTAAAATTACTAAAGGGGCGACCATTGTAGGTTTAATGGTTATTGGTGGTATGAGTGCCCAAATGGTTAAACTCCAAACAATCTTGAGTTTTGGATTTGGTGAAACAGAATTTAAATTACAAGCATACATTGACCAAATCTTTCCATTGCTCTTACCTTTAATGTATACATTGCTCATGTTCCACTTACTTAAAAACAAGAAGAAAAGTTCAATGGTCTTACTCTTAATTACGATTGCATTTGGTATCATCGGATCTTACATCGGTTTACTATAAAATAATTGCAATAAGCTAAAAGTTCCAGTATGTTTATACTAGGAACTTTTTTCTTTGCTTTAAAAAGGAGCGCACATGAAAAACATCATATTTACAAACAGACAACTCATTATTTTAGACCAACTCATGAGCAACGACATCACCACAGCCCAAGAGCTATCTCTGATCTCAGATGTATCCATACGAACCATTAAAAAAGAAATTAAAGAACTCAAAGAATTACTAGAAGAAAAAGGCATCGAACTCCAATCAATATCCGGACAAGGCTATCAAATAAAAAACAAAGAAATCAACTTTATTGAAAATAAACTAGAAAAAATAAATCAAATTAAAATGATCAACAACTACTCAAAAAGTAACTCCAACAGAGTATCCTACATTGTTCAAAAATTTCTTACCGCAAAAGATTACACCAAAATAGAAGACATGGCAGATCAAATATATGTCAGTAGAACCACAATCCAAAACGACATTAAAGACGCAAGAATCCTTTTAAAAAGATTCAACCTCAAACTCAACACCAAACCAGGACAAGGACTCATACTAGAAGGAGACCAGTTCAACAAACTCCTGGCAATATCAGAATACTTCTTTCACAACACCCTAAGCCTTGTAGAAAAAAGAACCAAAGAACAAGTTGTAGACAGCATTGAAAGCATAGAAGTCATCAAGGAAATCATCAACAAGACATGT
>CBDUDQ010000072.1:0-6703 GCA_965365985.1 uncultured Erysipelothrix sp.
GATATAAGATCACAGCAGCAAAGAATAAACTCAAAATTAAATCTCTCTTTTGTTTTTTTTCTTTTTTAATAATTTCTGAGTCATCCAAAACAACCACTTCTTCAGCTCGCATCGCATGGTATCCCAAACCTTCAATTAAGGCCAAGATATCCATTAATTTGATTAAAGAGGGATCATAAACGATTTTGGCTTTTTGAGCTAAAAGGTTTACTTGTGCTTTAGAAATCCCTTCAGTATGATTTAACGTACTCTCGATGTTGGAAACACAAGATGCACACGTCATATCCTCAACCACTAAATCAACAGTCTTTAGAATTTCTTCTGATTTTTCTACTACCAGATATCCTGCATCAGCGACGGCTTGTGAGACCAAAGCATCCTCAATATCATTTTTAAATGTTACTTTAGCTTGATTGGTCATCAAGTTAACATCAACATTTGAAACAGATTCCAAATGTTCTATTGCCTTTTTTACGTGACTTTCGCATGACGCACATGTCATGCCTTCTATATTGTAAGTTTTACTATTCATCAAATTCACCCCTTTTATATTACGTGATATCCTACTGCTTCAACCGCTTCTTTTACTTTATTTGCTTCTACTGATGAACTCACAGTTGCTGTTTCTGTTTCCAAATCGACTACTGCTGAGTTATCCAAAACCTTTAATGCTTTTTCTACTCGGCCTCGACAGTGATTACATGTCATGCCTTCAATTTTATATTTTTCCATTTTTTATTTCTCCTATCGTTTACATTTGTAGTTTATCACGAATCTAAGTCATAAACAAGCAAAGTTACCTCAAATTATTAAATAATTACAAGTATGGTATAATAAGAAAAAAAGAGGTACACCATGAAATTAGAAGCAATTATATATGATATTGATGGCACTATTTTAAACACTTTCGACCAAAATCTTTATCCACTTCAACAAATTTTAAAAGAAGAACTTGATATTCATTATGATTATAATGATTTACTTCATTTTATGTCTTACAATGGAAAATCAGTTTTACCATCATTTAATATTGAAAATCCGGACAAGGTTTATGATCGCTGGGTACAGTATGTCAATGCATACCCACACAGACCAAAGATGTACGATCG
This sequence comes from uncultured Erysipelothrix sp., assembly GCA_965365985.1. Taxonomy (GTDB): domain Bacteria; phylum Bacillota_I; class Bacilli_A; order Erysipelotrichales; family Erysipelotrichaceae; genus Erysipelothrix. The sequence continues at coordinate 1,110 of CBDUDQ010000072.1, forward strand.
TTTTGAAGAAGTATTAGAATACTATGATGATAAAATCATTCAGGCCCTGGTTTCAAGTAAACGCAGAAAACAATATGAAATTGACATGATGGATTTTGATCACTACTTCATGACGTCTGTCATGGCCGATGATACAGATAAACACAAACCAGACCCTGCCCCATTAAACAAGGCGCTTAAAGCAATCAATGTTAAGGCAGAGAATGCTCTTTATATTGGTGACTCACCTTTTGATTATCTGGCTGCAAAAAGTGCTGGTATGCGTTTTGGCTTGGCTTCTTGGGGTAATATTTCAAGAGAAGGCATGGATGACATAGATTTCATCTTTGAGAAACCACTAGATATCATTGAATTTCTTAAATCAGAAGAATTAATAAAAAGACATCAATAAATCTATAAAAAAAATCCAAGTCGATTAATGACTTGGATTTTTTATCAGCGACTGATATTAAACATTGATTTATCTTGAACAAAAGTTTGAGTGTTAAATACAAACAACACCTCATCAAATTCCTGTGTAGATAAGATAGTTGAGATACCCGCTTTATGATAACGAGGATCAACCATAACAATTCTTTCGTAATTCTGTGTTAGAAATGGAACCAAACTGTTGGCAAAAGAATCTTTAATCATTAAAAGAGTTTTTCCGTTTTTAATTCCTGTGTCAATTTCTACTACAGCATGATCACCACCCATAAAATAAGCATATTGATCCGTCTTACTTAGATAGCTTTCATCATACAACGAATCTACTAATTTATTACCATCAATTAAAATCTTTAAATCTTGTTTTGTTTTCGGTTCCAATGTTTGAATGATATCTGGCTTTGTAAAGAAGTCATTTACTTTTCTATAACTTGTGCCATAGAAATTTTCTGACTTGATACTGGGATGATATTTATTTAAATCATTTTCTTCAAGATCTAATAAAAACCTAGAAGCAGTGAATGCCCCCAAAGAAGTCCAGTGATGATCTGTTTTATAATATAAACCGTCGTATTCATATTTTTTAAACTCATCTTTTACCTCAATCCAATTCATCGAAGCACTCACTTCACCCTTTAACATTTCTACGATTTGGTCTTCATCGTTCATAGGCGCATTCTTTGGTAATTGATCTAAATAGACTTGGGATTTAGTAGGCACTAATAAAGCACTGATTTTTAATTTATCTTCATACCCACTCATAAATTTATTAATGTATTCAATATTTTTTTCTATTTGTTCTTCATCTAACTTTTCATCAATATCAAATAAGTAACCCTCGCGACCAAAATAAACGCGACCATTGTCTTTTTTACCCAAAGTTAAATCACTTAATGTTTTTAAACCAATCCACTGATTCCTATAAATGAACTGATCACTGGTATACACTTCAAACTCACTGCCAAAAGTACCCGCTAAAAACCGGTCCTGGCTTAGAGCTGGAATCATTTGAAGAAAACGATTCTCTTTACTGGAGAAACTGTTGTCTTCTTTGATGATATTAACCAAAGCCAAACTCATTAAGAGTCCAGCAAATAAAAGAATTCTTAATTTTTCTTTCATAGAGTCTCCTTAAAACCTAAAGTATAGGAACGGATTATAGCTTGAGTTCACTAAGTAAGATATGGATAAGATAAGCAATAAGACTAAGTATCCGTTTTCAAGGATGAATTGTGTCCATTGTGGTTTCTTATCTAAGTTCTTGATCAAACGTTTTGGTAAGTTTGTTGATGCGAAAATTAACACCAGCAATAAAATAAAATTACTCGAGAATAAATAAATGAAATCAGAATTGATAAAAGCGATGTTTCCGATTCCAAACATTATCTTTAGGTAATTGATTCCCATAGTCATTGAATCAAATGCAAAGATGACCCAAGATATTAAAACCAGAAATAAAGTATAAATATGAGAAACAAATGCAGGCATCTTTTTAAGTTTTTCTAAGAAAAAAAGCTTCTCAAAAATTAATATGAGTGCGAAATATAAACCCCATATTAGGAAGTTCCAACTTGCGCCATGCCATATACCAGTTAAAAGCCAGACCAGAATGATATTTCTGATTTGAACTGAGAAACTACCCCTATTTCCACCTAGTGGAATATAAACATATTCCTTAAACCAAGTCCCTAAGGATATATGCCAACGACGCCAAAATTCGGTGATGCTTTTAGACATATAAGGATAATTGAAGTTTTCTAAAAAATTGAATCCAAATATTTTTCCTAAACCAATGGCCATGTCAGAATAACCCGAGAAATCAAAGTAGATTTGAAATGCGAAACAGACAATCCCAAGCCAAGCACCCATCACTGACATGCCAAATACACCCGTAGAAATTTGATCCCATAAAAGACCAATGCTGTTGGCCAACAACACTTTCTTAGAAAGTCCTAAGATGAATCGCTGAATCCCATCGCTGATCATGTCTGGTGTTTCTTCCCGGGAGTCCAATTCGTTTGCGACTGTTTGATAGCGAACAATAGGGCCCGCAATGAGTTGTGGGAATAAGGTAACATAGGTAGCAAAGTTTAAGATGCTGTTTTGAACTTTCGTTTCTCCGCGGTATAAATCGATTGTATATGACATTGTTTGGAATGTGTAAAATGATATCCCTATAGGTAATGTCAATTTAAGTAATGGAATACCCAGCGAGAAAATTGAGTTAATATTTTCAATCATAAAATCAGTGTATTTAAAGAAACCCAAGAGTCCAAGATTTATAAATACAGATACCAAAAGCCAGTGTTTGGCTTTTTTTTGATCATTGTTTTCTTTGTGTCTGTGAATCATCTTTCCAGAAGTAAAATCAACAAGAGTGGAGAACAACATAATCCATATATATTTGGGCTCTCCCCAACTATAGAAAAAAAGACTTGAGACCAAGAGGATCAAGTTTCTAAATTTTTTAGGGGTAATAAAATAAAATACAAGCACTATTGGTAAGAAATAAAACAGAAAGAACACGCTGCTAAATACCATGACAGCCTCCTTAGAATAGAAAAAGCCCGGTCGAAACCAGGCTTAAATAATCAATTAGTTAAAGAAACCAGCGATAACGTCTTCTGCTTTTTTAACTTCTGCTTGAGCGAAAACTAATTGTTCTTCTTCGCTTGAATCCATATTGTCATCAAATGCGCCTAAAAGTAAGAAGAATACAAAATCACCATGACGAACAACCTTAGAAGCATTAACTTTAGCAATGTTTCCAGGATATTGCATTGATTGTTCTACCATGTTTTTTTGGTAAGCAAGTAATGAAGCTTCAACAGCATCAGCTTTGCCTTCGTTTGCTTCTACAGCAATGAACGTATCAACGTGTGAACTCATCATTGGCATTTCAGCGATGAATTCTTTTACATCAGCTTTTTGAACACCAATAACTGATTCTAACATATCTGCATCCAATGGCATGTTAGCGACATAGTCTTCGCCAAATTCCGCTTTAATTTTTTCGTGGATTGCGCTGAGGCTTGCAGTTGCTTCACCATCAGGTTTTGGTGTGTCTACAGTTGGCTTGCTTGAACATGCACTCACCAATAATAATACTACTAAACTTAATGCTAAACCTTTAATCATTTTCTTCATCTTAAATTCTCCCTTTTTTTGTAAACCTACTTATGGTTGTTTTTCTTCAAAATAAAATAATAAAAATTATTCCTCATTATTTTGATCCAAACATATATAAGTCCTACATTCCAAAAGTGTCTTTGTTTTTTTGGTTGCTACACCATTTTACCATACTATAAAGATATTTAAAGACCCAATATTAAGTGAAACTTAATACAATTAAAACTTGCTTTTAAAATTATAATTGTTCATAAAAAAAACGACCCGTAGGCCGTCTTTAAATTAGAATTTGATTGCTGCATCCAAAGCAATTTTCATCATGTTAGTGAATGAATTTTGTCTTTCTTCTGCGCTTGTTACTTCTTCTGTTACAAATGAATCTGAAATGGTTAACAAGCAAGCAGCATGTTTTCCAAGTTCTTTAGCATTCGCAAATAATGCAAATGATTCCATTTCGACACATGCAACATCATGTTCTTTAGTAAGATCTTGCCATGTTTTTCCAGAGTTGCGATAGAAGACATCACTAGAGTGTACGCGTGCTGATAGCATTGGAATATCAAGTGATTTTGCACTTGATGTCAATTGCTCGTTTAATTTAGCACTGGGTTCTAGAACATCTGATTCTTCATTAAAAGCAACTTTAGCAAAACTTGATTCTGAATAAGCACTGTCAGCGATGATAACATCGTAAACTTTTGCTTCTGCAACGTATGATCCGGCTGAACCAATACGGATGATTGCTTCTACATCAAACTGTGAATACAGCTCATATGAGTAGATTCCGATACTTGGTTGGCCCATTCCTGAACCCATAACTGAAACTTTCTTTCCTTGATATGTTCCTGTATATCCGAACATGTTTCTAACGTCATTGAATTGAACAACGTCTTCTAGGAATGTTTCGGCAATGAACTTCGCACGCAGCGGGTCCCCTGGCATTAAAACAACTTTGGCGATGTCGCCTTTGTTTGCATTGATATGTGGTGTTGACATATAAATCCTCCTCTTTTTAACTCTTGATATTATAGCATAGAAAGCGCTTTTATAATAAAGAAACGAAAAAAAGAAACGGTAAATAACCGTTTCTTTTTAAATTTAGTTTTGTGCTTTAAATGTATTTTTTAGGATTGTACGCATATCTTTAACTAAAGGTAAGCGTGGATTACATGGAGTACATTGGTCTTCATATGCATCATAAGCAATTGTTTCTTCGTATTTTGCCCATTCAGCAGCATCAACACCTTGTTCTTCAAAGCTCATCTTAACACCACAACGAACTGCTAGGTCATGACATGCTTTAGCATATGATTCCACGCCTTCTTCAGTTGTTGAAGCCGGTAAACCTAAAATTCTTGCTAATTGTGCATAGCGTTCATCAGCAACATAAACACCGTATTTTGGCCATAATGCTGGTTTTTCAGGGAATGTTCCGTTATAACGGATGACGGTTGGCATCAAGATTGCATTGATACGTCCGTGAGGTACGTTGAAACGGCCACCGATTTTATGAGCAAGAGAGTGATTCATTCCTAAGAATGAGTTACCAAATGCCATCCCTGCTAAAGCAGAAGCATTGTGCATTTTTTCTCTGGCAACAAGATCATTAGGTCCATCAACTACACATCGTTCTAAGTATTCAAAAACCATTTGAACCGCTTGGATACATAGACCATCTGTATAGTCACTTGCAAATACTGATACAAATGCTTCAGTAGCATGAGTCAATACGTCTAGCCCTGTGTCTGCTGTAACAACTGCAGGTAGGTTAGTTGTAAAGATTGGATCAATGATTGCGATATTAGGAACCATTGAGTAGTCAGCCAATGGATATTTTTTGTTAGTTTCAGTATCAGTGATAACAGCAAATGGTGTTACTTCTGAACCTGTACCTGATGTTGTTGGAATACAAACCAGTTTGGCTTTTTCTCCCAAGTCAGGATATTTAAATGCACGTTTTCTGATATCAATGAATTTTTGTTTTAGATCATCAAATTGAACTTCAGGGTGTTCATAGAACATCCACATTGCTTTAGCAG
>CBDUDQ010000073.1:0-6585 GCA_965365985.1 uncultured Erysipelothrix sp.
ACGATGATGCGTTTTCCTTCAACGTTCTTGTTCTCACCTTTTTGGTAAGCAGAAGCTGAACCGAAGTATTCTTTATAAAGAACCCCATCAACATCAATGATATCACCCGGTGATTCATCGTGTCCTGCAAAGAGAGAACCAATCATAACCATTGAAGCACCAAAACGAATTGATTTCGCAATGTCACCATGGTCACGGATCCCACCATCAGCAATTAATGGTTTTCTAGCAGCCTTAGCACACCAGTGTAATGCGGCTAATTGCCATCCACCGGTACCAAAACCTGTTTTTAATTTTGTTGTACATACTTTACCAGGACCGACACCGACTTTAGTCGCATCTGCACCCGCATTTTCAAGTTCACGTACGGCTTCTGGTGTCGCAACGTTTCCTGCAATGACAAATACGTCAGGCAAGAATGACTTGATGTGTTTAATCATTTTAATAACCTGTTCAGAGTGACCATGAGCAATATCGATCGTAATGTATTCAGGTATGTTTTTATCTTGAGCTAATTTTTCAATGAAGTCATACTCACGTGCACTGATACCCACAGATATCGAAGCAAATAAGTCTTTTTCGTTCATCATTTTAATGAAATCATAACGACGAGATTCTTCAAATCGATGCATGACATAAAAATAATTATGTTCTGCCAACCAAATTGAAAGTTCTTCATCTAAAACTGTTTGCATATTCGCAGGGACAACTGGCATTTCAAATGTTCTGTTTCCGAATTGAATGCGCGTATCGCACTCAGAGCGACTTCCTACAATACACTTGTTAGGAATTAATTGAATGTCTTCATAATCAAATATTTTCATAAGTTCTCCTTGAATTTACTTTTGATGATAGTGAGCATACAGTTCGTTTTTAGACATCGCATGTTTTTTAGAAACCAAAGCAATCGCTCTTGAAGAACTCAAGCCTTGTTCTATTTCATGGTCGATCTCTATGATCATCTGATTGATGTCTATGACAGGTTTATCTCTGTTTTGATCAATCACAATCACAAACTCACCTTTATGCGTTGTAGCGAATTCCATAACCTCTTCAACAGAGCCACGGATTATTTCTTCATGGCGTTTCGTAAGCTCTCTTGCGAGCGCAATTCTACGATTGCCTAAGACATTGTATATGATTTCCAAAGTTTTTTCCAATTTATGAACCGACAAATAAAATACTGTGGTCATTGCAAGATCTTTATACTCAAGCAGTTGCTTTTCTAAAGCCTTTTCTTTATGTTCCATAAAGCCAATAAACGCAAAGGGTTGCGTCACAAGACCACTCACTACCAAGGCATTCAAGAATGCACTGCTGCCAGAAATTGGCACCACATTAAAACCAGCCTCAATGACCTGTGTCACCAAAGTTTGACCTGGATCAGAGATAAGCGGATAACCCGCATCACTAACCAATGCAATATTTTTATGTGTTTCAAATAATTTTATGATTCCTGCCGCACTTTCATGCTCATTGTGTGCATGATGCGCCAGAAGTTTGGTTTTAATTTCAAAGTGAGAAAATAATTTTCCAGCATGACGCGTATCCTCACATGCCACCACATCCACCATCTTTAAGATTTCAATGGCACGCGGTGTCATCTCATCTAAGTTCCCAATGGGTGTCGCAACAATATACAGCGTCGGTAAGTCATTCTTAAAACTTTCTTGTTTAATCATCGAGACCCTCCTTTGGTCAGTTCATAGACAAATTGATCCATCAAAAGACTCACGCTAATCCCAATTCGAATCCGATCCGCAATCGATTGACTGATTTCTAATATATCCAAACGATTAATCGATTCAATCATCCGCTTGATTTCAATTGATTCTTGACCTCGAGAAGAAAAGGTCAGCTCAAATATTTCACACAAGAGTGCCAAACCATTGCGGTCCAGCTTCTTTTTCTTAATGCCCTCTACTTGAAGTGTAATGCCTGCCATTAAGTAATCTTTTCTAGACAAGAACTCAATCATTTGAAACGCAATGTCCTTAATGACATCAAAATCCTTAATGGACTCTGCTTCCTCTTGATCCTGAGCAATGCGAGAGAGATAAAAAGCATCCAAAGCATCATAACCCTCACCCAACAAGATTTCTTCTAAATTAAGGTAAGGACTGTTTTTAAGTGTGATGCTTAAACAACGAGAACGAATGGTTTCCAATACTTTATTTTCATTTGAAGTGGTTAAAATGGCCGTGATGTCAGATTCAGGTTCTTCTAAGAACTTTAATAAGGCATTCATCGCGACTGGAGTCGCATTATCAACGTCCTCCAAAATATAAACTTTCCTATTGGAAGTCTCAAGAGAGGATTGAACAAAACGTTTCTTAAGATCCAAAATGTCATCTTTTTTAATGCTCGTTTCTTTACCTGATAAAACAATAAAATCGACATGTGAATTATTTCTAATTCTTTGGCACATTGAACACTCTAAACATGCGCCATCAAGAGAATTAGGACACATCAAAGACTGAGCCAAATAATAAGCCATCTCAAGTGTGTCTTGTTGGCCCACAAATAAGTAAGCATGGGCTAATTTATTTTGTTTTTTCTGTTTGTGAATGAGTTTAAGTGCCAATTCTTGATTAATGAGACTCATTCATTTTCTCCATAATTAATTTTAAGGCTTCATTGAATACAGTTTCAATATCTTGATTGGCATCCAACACCTTAATGCGCTCTGGATACATCGATACAATCTTCTGATATCCTTTATATACATTTTGATGAAACTCATCACCAGCAAGCTCTAAACGGTCCTTATACCCTCTTACACCAATGCGAGACATGCCAATTTCAGCACTCACATCAAAGAATAAAGTTAAGTCCGGCATGTGATCTTCAATCGCAAAAAGATTCATTTCAAAAACAGCATCAATGCCAAGACCTCTAGCAAACCCTTGATAAGCCAATGATGAATCAATGAATCGATCACAAATCACCAATTCTTTGCGCTCTAAAGCAGGAATGACCTTTTCAACCAAATGTTGGCGACGACTTGCGGCATAAAGCAAAGCCTCTGTCTTGGCATCCATCTCTTCGTGTTGAGGATCTAAAATCAGTTCTCTGATTTTCTCTGATATATAAATACCGCCTGGTTCACGGGTTAAACAGACCGTTTGACCCATTTCGTTAAAGTGTGCTTCCAAAAGTTTGCTGATGGTTGTTTTACCACTGCCTTCTGGACCTTCTAATGTAATAAATAATCCCATAATGTTGACCTCTTTTTTATTTATTATAACATGAAGAATTATGAATAAATGATGACAGTTGTGCTTCTATTAAAATTACCTTAAAATATAGATGAATAGAACAGGAGCCTATCATGATTAAAAAAATATCTGACACACTAAACGACGCCTCATCGGATGGATTATACCTATCTGTGATGGTAATGATCTTCGTTTTACTCATTTCATCCATGTTTTTCGAATCCGTATTCATTTCATACGTAGTCTTATTCTTAATTTTCTTTGAATTTGTTTATCTCATTAGATTATATAAGAAACGAGGAAAAAATAATGAACCAAAAAATTAAAGAAACAAAAACACTAAAAGGTCCAGTCGTAGATTCATATGATGCTGAATACCGAATCAATGACAATGAATTTACAGCCCAAGTTCTCAAACACCCTGGCGCAGTCGCAATCGCAGCTGGAACACAAGAAGACAGCTACTTCATGGTCAAACAATACCGCTTTGGTATTGAAGAAGACCTATGGGAGTTCCCGGCTGGTAAAATTGATGAAGGCGAAGCCCCATTAACCACCGCATACCGAGAACTTCAAGAAGAAATTGGTTATCAAGCAAAAAAAATGAACTACATCGGAAAAATCCATACTTCTCCAGCATTTCTCAATGAAGTCATCTATCTCTATGAGGCAAGTGACCTACATTTCGTAGGCCAAAACCTGGACCCCGATGAAACATTAGAAATAAAAGAAATGACAAGCAGTACAATCCGTTCCATGATCCTAAACCATGAAATTACAGATGCCAAAACCATTGCCATGTTGTATTTTCTTGAGAACAGATAGAGATTATTTATGATGTAATTAGGTGATAAACATGATTACTTTTATGACGATAAAAAATTTAAGATTTTTAACAAAACAAGAATTAATAATAGTCTTATAAAAAAACAGTACTGTGTTTTACAACATGAAGGTTCGATTATGGGTTGCATTTATGTTTGATAATAATAGGACCTCCGATGCTTGGGAATACAAGTATTGGAGGTCCTTTTTTGAAAAGTAAATTAAATTTATAAATATTAGGGTGAATGACTATTCTATAAAATTATTGTAATAGTTGAAACCTTGGAAATATAATTCAGGTAAAAAAATCATTATACTTTTTTAGAAAACTTTTCTTTCTTTTGCTTTTTAATTCTTAATTTATACCAACCAGCACATACACCTATTGGATAACTTCCTATAATCCTACCAATATATTCATCCATAATAATCTTACCTTTTGGTATGTTTCTTATTAAAATATGATCATAGAAATTTTCTGGAACCGAAATTAATTTTCCATTAACATTAGCTCTTAAAGGACTATTTTCTGCTTTCAGATCATTCCATAAATCGGAATAAATATTTTTTTCTATTGTGCTTAATACTTTCTCATACGATAAGAAAGAATATAGATCCATTGGAGGTACTTCGGACCAACTTGTATACGATATAGATGTTTTACCATCTTTTACAATTATTTCAGGTAATGAAACGACACTAATTTTACAATTAATATTTTTCAATAAGTGGCAAACATAAGCAAATCCACAAGCTGAAAATGCTGTATAACTTTTCCAAATTCTAATTGATTCCCCTTTTTTTGCCGCTGCTATTAAGTTTTTTAAATCTTCTGATTGCATTTGAAAAAAAAGTTCATATTCCTGTTCATCGAAATCTGAACTGAAAATACTAGTAAATACCTCCCTACGCTCAATACCATCAATCATGCCAGATATATCTCCTATATCAAGATAAAATCCTATATTACTAATCAAGTCTTTCGGACTATTATTGTTATTTCTTTTTGCTAAAGTCATTGATTCTTTTGTACTTTGACTAAATACTACTTCAACCATATATTTATCCTCTATCTTTCCTCATTTCATATTGAAAATATGTAAAAAAAATTAAAGTTTTACAAAGCTGGAATACTTATACTTTGATTGGTTCCATCAATATCCAAACTAAAACTATAAATAGGTTGGTAGAAACCCTTTGTATCTATAGCATACGAAAGATTAATTTCTTTAACTTCGATTTTACTGATATTAGATGCATCTTCGAGGTGAAACTTTCCTTTTTCAAAATTTTTAAAAGCTTCTTCTTTACTTATGATTGGAATATTTTTAATTTTAGAATACTTTATCAAGTTATTATTGATTTCTTTTAAGCTATTGTCATTGTAATATTTGACAGAAAGATGGCCATCAATAATGTAGTCTTCAGATATATGATTCTTTAGGGCCCATGAAAATAATCCAATTTCATCTGAGTTTTCATGATTGTCGAAGACTGCCATTTCAGGAACAGCTATTTCAAACTCTTCTAGTTTTTTTAATACAGTCTCTTTACTTGTTTCTGATGGCTGATTTTCTTCATTAAACATTGAAAAGTCTGTAAATTTGTAAGTTCCACCTTTTAAGTAGAATGACATGTGGTAGCTAGTTTGATTTTCAAGTGAATACATAACAAATTCTTCATAAGAATCAGAAACTATTTCTTCGTTTGAGCCTTCATGATTTATGAAATCCTTGAAGAAATTTTCACCGTCATTTTGATTATATATCTGAGTCATGTATATTGGTACACTAGAAACTGGATATTTCGCGTTATTAAATAAAACATCCTCAGACTTTAGATCTATTTTATCATCAAGAGTTAAATCAATATTTCTCATATTTACTCTTTGATTATAAGCAATAGGAAGATTACCAAATTCTTTTGAATGATAAACATGATTAATTATGAATGAAACTAACAAAACTGTGATAAGTGGTAAAGCATAAATAATAGTTTTTTTCTTTTATTCTTTTCTTTTTTTAGTAAGGTAAAAGCAAACATGACAACTCCATAGCCAATTACTGCCCCCAAGACATTATTGAATAGATCATCCAAATCAAATATTCCGAAACCAGTTAAAAATTGCAATGTTTCTATTATTGATGTTGCTAATAACGCTACTACAAATGTCCATTTAAATTTTCGAAATTTATTATCTAATAACGGAAGTAATACACCTAATGGTATAAACATGAGTATATTTAAGATAATAAATCTCCAAGTTCTGGGAATAAATGAATTCCATGCTTCTCTATATGAACTTAAGAAATGTAAATTTTTGACTCTAACCATACCTGTTGTTCTGTCTAAAAATGTGACCCCTACTACCATAATAATATAAGCAATTAAAGTCAGCCCAATAAGCATTTTTCTACTCTTTAAGTTTCTATTTCCATTTAAAATCTTTTTATATATTATAAAATAACCGAGAAAAGATAACAACCCAAATAAAAAGACTAGGATAATCGCCATCAAAAAATTATCCTGAATTGTTCTAATA
>CBDUDQ010000074.1:0-6582 GCA_965365985.1 uncultured Erysipelothrix sp.
TACTTGAATGAAGGCATTCTTTTTTTATTTACTCCCACAAGAGTGGGTCAGTTCCTAAGAGAGTTTTCTCTTAATCGCTGTTTTTATTTGTTTATCTTAGAGCTTCTATTTGAGCTGTCTTGAATCTGTGCTTAATTGCCATTGACTCGCTTCATTGTCTCGGTGTAGGCATCTTGTATGCGCTGTGTGGCGCCATTTGGTACGAAAGGTTTGATCTTGCCATCTAAGAAATCTTTTGTTGGGATGGCTTCGTAGAAGTTTCGATGTCCTTTGGTGTATTTGTTGACCCACAATGGGTGGTACTCAATGTTATTTATCTTTGTTTTGTTTGTAGTGAAGTTTTTTTCGAATGTGAATTCAATCATGAGGCCGCGTTCTGTGTCGATGTTGTTGAGTGTTTCCAGTCTTTGATCGGATACGTAGTTGCCCATGGAATAGATGACAAAGGCTTCTTCTATCATTTCGTGTTCTTGTACGACATGAGGGTGAGAGCCAAGGATGACATCGGCACCCCATTCAACCATCTTGTGTGCGAGGTCTCTTTGTTGTTTGCTTGGTTTTTTGTTGTATTCATTTCCCCAGTGAACCATGACGACTGTGAGGTCGTTGTCTTGGCTGCTTTTTATTTCTTCTTCCATGAGCGTTTCATTCATGGGACTGACCATGTAGGTGTGCTCTTCTGGAGTGAGGAGGACGTCGAGTCCGTTGTAACCGTAGGTGTAAGCAAGAAATCCCACGCTGATGCCTTTCTTTTCTATAACTTTAAGACTTTGTGTTTCTTTGTCTAGTTTGGTTCCTAAGGGAATCATGCCTCTTTCTTGAATGGCATTGTAAGTATCAATGACACCTTGTTTGCCGCTGTCTAGGGTGTGGTTGTTTATGGTCGATAGAATGTCAAAGCCAGCATCTTTAATGGCATCCAGAGATTCAACTTGTGTGTTAAATCTTGGGTACCCTGTATAGGGTCTTGTCTTCGTGCTGGTTGTTTCATAATTACCGATGGTAATGTCTGCTTTTTCGAAGTAGGGTTTTGTGAGTGCCATAGAGTCATGGAAGTCAAAACCACTTGGATGGGATGTCACTGGAATGATCTGGGTGCTGTGGTACATCAAATCTCCAATTGAAATCATGCTTATGGTTTCAATTCTTTCGACTTCTATGGGTGGTGTTTCGAGTACTAGGGGTGCTTCGGGTGTTTCTTCCAACTTAATGTTGATTAAAACCACAAGCAGTAAAACGAAAATCATGCTTAATAAGAGTATTATCTTTTTTTTCATAGTCTTGTCCTCATTTAATTAAATCATATCACAAACAATTTGTTATACTATACAAAGAATATCTAAGAAGAACAAATTTTAGTGAGTTTGATTCTGATTGGATGGCAGTTTATAAGGAGACATAAATTATGAGTAAAAAAATAGTGGTATTGGGTGGGGGTCCTTCTGGTATGATGGCAGCAATTTCTGCTAAACAACATCACCCGGACGCACAGGTGTCATTGCTTGATCGAAACAAGCGTTTGGGCACAAAGCTTCGTATTTCTGGTGGGGGTCGTTGTAATGTGACTGCGGACGTATCGGATGATGAGGTGGTTGAGCACATTCCTAAAAATGGAAAGTTTTTGTATTCTTCTTTAACGCATTTTGGGCCGAAAGAAATACTTTCATTTTTCCCGGCCAATGGCACGCCTTTAAAAGAGGAAGACCACCATCGTATGTTTCCAGCAACGAACAAGTCAGCGGATATCGTTTTGGCTTTAGAGCGTCGCATGAGTGACTTGGGTGTTTTATTGTTTATGGAAACTGATGTTGAAGATATTGATGTTGATAATAAAATTGTTAAGTGTTCAAATAAATCTTTTTCTTATGATCATTTGATCATGGCTGCTGGGGGTAAGACCTATCCTGGTACGGGTTCTGATGGGACAGGGTATCGTTTGGCTGAACTGTTTGGTCATACGATTACTGAGCTTGTGCCTGCGGAAGTGCCTTTGGTTTCTAATGACCGGGTGATACAAGAGAAAACTTTACAGGGTTTGTCTTTTCATGACATTGAAATTACGGTATATAAAAAGGGTAAGGTAAAGAAAACATTGATGCATGATTTGTTGTTTGCTCATTTTGGTTTGACGGGTCCTGCTGCATTGCGTGCAAGTTTTTATGTTATGGACTTGCTTAAGAAGAGTCCGACTGTGGATGTCTCGATTGATTATGTGCCGTCTCTCAATTTTGGGGAGGTAAAGGCTGGTATTTTAGATATGGGTCTTGAGGAATTCATGAAATCACATGAGCTTCCAAAAAGGCTGACAACGTATATTGAGTCGATCAGTGAGTCTGAGGATGAAATTGTGTCTAATATCAAGAAAATGATGTTCAGTATTTATGATACGCGCGGCTTCGCCCATGCGTTTGTTACCAATGGTGGGGTGTCTCTTAAGGAAATTGATCCTAAGACGATGAAATCAAAGCTCAATGATTCATTATCTTTTGCGGGTGAGCTGATGGATATCAGTGCATTTACGGGTGGATTTAACATCACTACGGCTTTTAGTAGTGGCTATACTGCGGGTAAGTTTTCTCTATAATAAAATAAATAGGCCTGAATTGCCTCTTTCTTCGTTATTTGTTATATAATAATAAAAAGAGAGAAGGGAATAAACCATGCCAATTTATGATTATAGTGTTTTAAAACCAGATGGCAGTGAACAATCACTTGAAGCGTATCGCAACAAAGTAGTCTTGATTGTCAACACGGCCAGTGATTGTGGGTTTGCGCCTCAGTATACCGATCTTGAAAGATTATATAAAACCTATAAAGATCAGGGATTCGAAATATTGGATTTTCCGTGTAATCAGTTTGCTCACCAGTCTCCGCTTACAGACATTGACAATGCACAATATTGTCAGCTTAAATATGAAGTGTCGTTTCCGATTTTTGCTAAGATTGAGGTGAATGGTGATAATGCCCATCCACTTTATGAATATTTAAAACAAGCTAAAACGGGTCTTTTATTTTCGAGTATCAAGTGGAATTTTACTAAGTTCTTGATTGATCAAAATGGTGAAGTGGTGAAACGCTACTCTCCTCAGGATTTACCTAAGAAAATTGAAGTTGATATTAAGGTATTATTAGAGCAAAACGCCCTCCGTTAGGAAGGCGTTTTTGTTTTTATATGGTGATTCTTTGATAACTTATTTTATAAATTCTTTATTTGAGTTTCTGTTACTTTTGAAATTTTCTTAAATTTCGGTGGCATATCGGCAATGAATGTCATGGTCTTTTTTGTTTTTGGATTGATTAATTCTAAACGGTAAGCATGAAGTCCCAATCTTTTGAGTGGGTTTGTTGTTGCGCCATATTTTTTGTCTCCAATAATAGGGTGTTTCATGTCTGCCATATGGACTCTGATTTGGTTTTTACGGCCCGTATCAATGTTTACCTTAACCAATGAGTGGTTGTCAGTGTGTTTGATCAGTTCAAAGCGTGTGATGGCTTCTTGTCCGGTTGATGTTGAGTACATGTGCGTAGTTTTGTTTTCTTGTAGGAACGATTTCATGGTTCCTTGTTCTTGAACAAGCTTGCCTTCTAAGATTGCAATGTAAGTTCTGTCTTTGACAAGTTCGTTCCATTGTTTTTGATAGTTGGTTTTTGCGCTTTCTGTTTTGGCAAACATCATGACACCTGATGTATCGCGGTCAAGACGGTGAACGACGAAAACTTTATTTTGTCTGTTTGAAATTTTTACGTATGTACTGGCCATTTTATAGGCAGTAAATTCTTCGTCTTTATTTGTTGCTACAGAAAGAAGGCCGTATGGTTTGTTGATGACTAAGATATCAGCATCTTCAAATAGAATTTGTAGTTCAGTATCTTTTTGGTTGTTGTGTTCTACAATGGTAATGGTTTGTCCTTCAAAGACTGGGTCATCAAACTGTGAGCTGACTTCGTTTTCGATGGCGATGCATCCGTGTTTTAATAGGGATTTTAGTTTTGATCTTGAAAAACTCAGATCTTCACTGAGAAGATAGTTGAGTAATTCATCATTCTTTTTTACTTTTACTTTAATTGACATGGTTTTTCCTCATTTCAATGTTTATTATCTCACATTTGGCTTTAAAAAGGGTAATAAACGGTGTATTTAATGTTTGAGAGCGTATTCTGCTAATAAAGATAATATAGTTTGACATTAAAAGTTGTGGGTGATATTATATAAGAGTAATAAGAAACAAATATATGTCTTCACCAATGAAGCATATCGCTCAACGTGTTTAATGAACTGGTATATAGGTTTACGATTTACGATTGAGTACATCTTATTTCTGATAGGAGGTACTACACATGAGTACAGGTAAAGTAAAATTCTTTAACGCTGAAAAGGGTTACGGATTCATCACAATTGATGGCGGACAAGACGTTTTTGTTCACTATTCAGCAATCGAAGCAGACGGTTACAAATCTTTAGAAGAAGGTCAAGAAGTTTCATTTGACATCGTCGAAGGACCACGCGGAGAACAAGCAGCAAACGTTAGAGCAATCTAATTTAAGCTAAATAAAAACAGTGAATTCATTCACTGTTTTTTTTATGTCTAATTGGGATTGATTGATTCGTCCAGTCTGACACCGATATCGCCAATAAATGGCAGTTTCAAAATGCGCTTTTGCATGACCGCGAAAATTCCAATCAATGAATAAGCCAGAAACAATAAAGCCAAGACAATGCCAAACAAAACATAAACTACATTGTTGACAAAACGGGCAAATGAGAATAAGAATGTCACATTTCCGAATATCACTGATAATAAAAAGTTTAAAACATATGAACTTAATAAGAATGCGGCGACTTGTCCAGCATGATTTCTTAGAAAAGTGGATTGTTTTTCTAGAGCGAGAATGATGAAACTAACAACCAGCACTAAGAAAGATCCTCGAGTAACAGATAAGACCAAACAGCCAATCCATAAGAACAGGGCTAAGCTTGATCCGTCATAATTAATCAAGTTTGATTTCGTATTAGGATGATTCATGGTATTCCTCCTTTAATTATATTATAATACATGAGTTAGAAAGTTGGTAGTAAATATGGTAGATACATTTAAAATAGCCACGATGGTGGTTTCTGCTTTAGCATTAATGGTGACTCCAGTATTCTTGATCATCAGATACCGCAAGTCAAAAGGATTGTTATATGGAATTTTGGTGGGGCTTGGGAGCTTTTTCGTTCACAACGCTTTAACTAATATCTTAATGACTTTGATCAATTATCTTGTGACATTGCAATCATTAAATATAATTGTCTTGTTATTGATTGAATCTTTGGTCAATGCTGTTTCATTGGTATTGGCAATCATCTTTATTTGTAAAGCATTTCCTAAGCACAGTGAAGGCAAGGATACGCCTTTGTTTAATGCTTTGGGTCATGTTGTTTTCTCTTTCATTCAAATGGCTTCAATCATGTTCAATTTTATTGTGGCTTCGTTCGCAATTAATAATGGAACATTGCTCGAAATTGTGGATGCCACCGCAGCAAAGACAATTACAGATGAATTAACTAAAGCATCTGGTTTCTTCTTTTTAAATCAAGCATTTTCATACATTGTATATTTCATTGCTATGATTTTTATTTTCAAAATGGTTCGCGCAGCGGACAAAAAGAACCTCAAACAAATCGTTACGATTATGGGTATGGTCTTTGTATACCATATCTTCCGTTATGCACTCTTAGTGAATTTGGTTCCTGAATTCATTGGTTTTGCACTTCATTTCATCGTAGTGGGTTTGTTCTTGGGTATGGTCTTTAAGAAAAAAGCATGAAACTCTATTTAGAGGATGTGACACAGGAGTATGCCGATGATGGCATTCTCACTTATATCTATGACATTGTGGTTCCTGAATTGGACCGGGTAGTGGGTCGCTGTGAATTTCGTTTTGAATCAGGTCAAGATCTTGAGTACTACGGTAATATTGGCTATGTAATCTATGTGCCATATCGCGGTCACCATTTTGCTTATCATGCATGCGTTAAAATGATGGCAGAAGTAAAAGAAAAACATCCTGATTTAAATGAAGTTTGGATTACTTGTAATCCTGATAATATTGCGTCAAAGAAAACCATAGAACGTCTTGGATTTGAGTATTGTTATTTGGCACAGGTCAACCCGCTTCATGAACTTTATGCTCAAGGGGACACTCAAAAAGAAATATTTAAAATGAGCATCTAATGCTCTTTAGGGAAATCATGTTATCATGGTTTCTTTTTTTATGGGCATTACTTGTTAAACAAAGTTTACATAAGCTATAATAGTCTCAAAAGGGGGAAGAAGACTCATGAAAAATTTCACACGTATGGTAACCAACAAAGTGTTTGTTGGGGGGCTCTTTGTTTTGGCCCAATTGGCTTTATTGATTTATTTTGTCTTCTTTTTATCGGTAAACTATACCATTGTCTATTTTATTTTGACAATATTATCAGGGTTTCTCATGATTTATGTAACCAATAGAAACGACAATCCATTTTACCGTTTGGCTTGGGCAATTCTTATCATGCTCATTCCACCGATCGGTGGGGTTCTCTATTAGGTTTTT
>CBDUDQ010000075.1:0-6538 GCA_965365985.1 uncultured Erysipelothrix sp.
GTCATTCACTGTTTCAGTGAGGGTCCAGAAGAAGCCAAAGTTTTCTTAGATATGGGTTACTATTTAGGATTTGGTGGGATTGTTACTTTCAAGAATGGCAGCAATGTCAGAGAAGTATTAGAAATGACGCCAATGAATCGTGTCTTAAGTGAAACGGACAGTCCTTATCTTGCGCCTGTACCCAAAAGGGGTAAAAAGAATGAGCCTGCATTCGTTTCTTATGTGGGTGAGTTTATGACAAAGGAAAAGGGCATCGAAGCCCATGATATGAAAGAATATATTCAAGATAATTATGAACGCTTGTTCAAGAAAACAAAGAGACACCCGATCAACTGATCGGGTGTCTCTTTGTTTTTGATTACCAAACTGGAATGTTGGCCCCTTTTGAATCTTCAATCACAATTGCTTTAACTTCATCTGTTTGATAAAGTTCAATGATGCGTTTGATGATTGGGTTATCAACATCTTCAGTTCTTACTGCAATTAAATTGATGTATTGTTTGAATGGTTCTTTGTTATTCAAATCCACTTGTTCAATGAACAGTGTTTTTGAAGGGTCAAGGTTGGCATCCACTGCGATTCCTGAGTTGATGATTGAGAAGGCACTTTCATCAAGTGAGCCCGGGATGTTTGATGCATTAAGTTCTTTTATATCTAAGTTCTTAAGGTTGATGACATTTGAAAGGTTAGGGATTTCACCTTCTTTTGAATTTAAATCAATTAAGTTATTTGCTTTGAGTAAGTCTAAAGCACGGCCTCCGTTAGTAACATCATCTGGTATGAAGACTTTGTCGCCATCTTGAACTTCTGATAGTGATTCATATTTTGATGAGTAGGCGCCCATTGGAGCAATGTATGTGTCGGCAATGGCTGTCAGATCATATGAGAACGCTTCTTTTTCTTTTTCAAAGTATGCATAGTGTTGGAAGGCGTTTAAGTCAACTTCTTTTTCTGCTAAAGCTGCGTTGGGTTCTGGGTATGAAGTGAATGCAACAATCTTCAGTGTGATGTCTTCTTTTTTGAGTTCTTCTTGAATGTGTTTCCAAGCCAATCCTGAGTCGCCACCGTGAATTCCCACTTTAATGACATTTTCTGGTTCTGTCTTAGCACCGCAGGCTGTTAATAGTAAAGCTGTAAATAATATGAGTAGTGTTTTTTTCATCATGTTTCTCCTTTTAGTGTGATGTTTTCTTAATGATGTAGTTACTGCTGGTTTGAATGATTAATACAATTCCAAGTATGACCAGGACTGCTAAGTTGGTAATATCGGGTAGATTTCTATTGTGTCCATAGGTTAATACCATGGCTCCGATACCACCTCCACCCACTGCGCCTCCAAGTGCTGTCAATCCAAGAAGACTGATCAATGTAATACTAAGAGAACGGGTAAGGGCGGGGATGCTTTCTTTCCAATAAACTTTTGTGATGATTTGAAGTGTTGAGAGTCCCATTGATTGGGCTGCTTCGATCAAACCTTCATTGACATCACTGAGTGCTAATTCTACTTGTCTGATGAAGAAGGGTGTTGCCCCGATAATCAAGGGGAAGATAACACCTTCAACTTCTACTGTGGTTCCGGATACAAATCTCGTAATTGGTTTTAAGAATACCAGTAAGATCAAGAACGGAATGGCGCGTAATATATTTACAATTTGTGAAACAATCCAGTTCACAATTTTATTTTCTTTGAGACCGTGTTTTCTTGTGATGACCAAAATGGTCCCGAAGATGATCCCAAAGATGAAGGAATAGAATCCTGCATAGCCAAGCATCTTGATGGTATCAAAGATTGCTTTAATGAATAAATCTGAGAATTTAACAACATTTGGAAATGTTTGATTAAACCAATGGACCATGTTTGAGTACCTCGACTTTGATGTTGGATAGATGTAAGTATTCGATTGCTGAATCTTGATCTTCTCTTTTTCCAGCAAGGATGATGATCATGCTTCCCATAATCTCATTTTTAATGACTTCAACATTGGCGAATATGATGCTGGCATCCAGATTGAATGTCTTTGAGAGATAAGAGATGGTAGCTTGTGATGTATCAGGACCAAAGAAATCGACTCGTAAGAGTAGTTCATGAGCTTTAAGATTTATAACAGAAGATTTATCGTCGAGTAGTGCTTCAATATGAGAAACATTGGAACTGCTGTCGACAAATTCTTTAGTAATGAGGCTTTGGGGTTCTGAGAAGATCTTAGTCACATCATTCATTTCTACGATGCGTCCGTCTTCCATTACCGCAACACGATCACATACTTCTTTGATGACTGCCATTTCATGGGTGATAAGGACGATGGTGATTTTAAGAGTTTTGTTTAAGTTTTTGAGTAACTTAAGGATGTTATGAGTGGTTTGAGGATCTAGTGCTGAAGTGGCTTCGTCACACAAGAGGATATCAGGGTCATTGGCCAAAGCCCGTGCGATGGCAACGCGTTGTTTTTGTCCTCCTGATAATTGGGAAGGATAAGCATTGGCTTTATCGCTGATTTCAACAAGCTCCAGTAGGTCACTGATTTTCTTTTTAATTTCTTCTTTGCTTTTACCGTCCTTCTTAATGGCCAGTTCGATATTTGAAGTAACGGTTCTTGAGGCCATCAAGTTAAATTGTTGGAATATCATCCCAATTTTCTTTCTTCGATTTCGAAGGTCTTTTGAAGATAATCCCATCATGTCTTGATCTTCAATTAGGATTTTTCCTGTAGTGGGCTTTTCCAGTAAATTAATCATTCTGATTAGAGTACTCTTACCAGCCCCTGAGTATCCGATAACTCCGAATATCTCATGGGCATGAATCTTAAGATTGATGTCTTTTACTGCATGGACAATGCCAGATTTAGCATTGAACGTTTTTGATGCATCAATAAATTCAATCATCTTATGCCTCCTGCTCTAGTACTTTCTGTTTGTGTTCTTTTTTAATTGATTCCAACAATTCTTTTGATTCTATGATGTCTTTGGCCGTGAGAGCTAAGAGCTTGGCACCGAGAGCGATTGATTCAAGACCTTTGATTGAATTAGCTGCTTCTTTAAACTCGAGTGAGTGTCCTGTAATTGGGTGGTCAGAGATGGAGATGGTGGGTTGGATGGTTGGAACGACTTGTGAGACGTTTCCTACATCTGTTGAACCTCCAGCGACGCTGGATGATTCTAATGAGATGTCTTGACCTGAATCTTTGAGGTTTTTTAAATAAACTTGATCGAATGAGGGGGTGCACACCATATTGTCGACACTATTTTGGAATAATCCAAATTTGTATGTTGTGCCGGTGGCCAATGCGCTTGCCTTTACGATATTTTCAAATTTTTCATAAACTATTTTTAAGGTGCTTCTCTTTTGGGCTCTAAGAAAGAATCTTGCGCTGGCATGATCTGGAACAATGTTCGCTGCATCACCACCATGAGTGATGACACCATGGATTCTGACATCATCACTGAGATGTTGTCTGAGTGCATTGACTGAGTTGTATACTTGAAGGATTGCGTCCAGAGCATTGATGCCTTTTTCTGGTTCTGCCGCAGCATGGGCTGCTTTACCAAAGAATTCAACATCAACTGGATCATTGGCCAAGCTTGTGCTGCTGAGACCATGTTTGTATGCCGGATGAACACAAAGTGCAAAGTCAACATCATCGAAGAAGCCTTCACGAACGAAACTGCCTTTAGCACTGCCATTTTCTCCGCCTTCTTCACCAGGCGTTCCGTAGACTCTGATTTCTCCACCGATTTCATCGATGACTTCTTTGAGTGCTGATGCTGCTAGGAGTGAAGTGGTGCCGAATAGGTTATGTCCGCAAGCATGTCCAATGCCAACTAAGGCATCAAACTCAGCGAGGAAGACGACAACAGGGCCTGATTTTTCTGATTTATATCTGGCATCGAATCCAGTACGATGTCCTGCGACGTTTGTTTTAACATCAAAGCCTGATTCCACCAGCTTATTGCTGAGTGTTTCACATGCGAAGAATTCATAGTTGCTCACTTCTGGCTTTTGGTGAATCTCTTTGGCAATTGCTTGGTATTCTTTAATGTGTTTGTTTATATATTGATTAATTTTATCGGTCATTGTGTCATCCTCCTTGTATACAAAAAAAGCGCCCATCCGCAAGGATGAGCGCTGCTCATGTTACCACCTTAGTTTATTTTACTCTCACAAGTAAAACCTCATTGAGTACGATCATACTCAGACGCTTTATCGGGCGTACCCGGTGATGTCTTAATCTATTGATCTCGACAACACTGCTCCAAGGCCATTTTCGATTCTCTATCTGTTTATCTGCTTCCACCATCTCAGACTCTCTGTAAAACTTTCAAGAATTTACTTTCCTTTTCATCGCTTTACATTATTATTCATTATTTCACTCACAATGTCAATAGGTTGAGTTTATATTTATAAAGTTTCGCTTATGTTATAATATTTGATAAAGCGAGGTTTTATTATGTCAACAAGTCAATCAGTAGCAAATAGTAATAAATTTCATTATATAAAAGATATTAAAAGTTTTTATGGCAAGATGAATGGGTTCCTTTTTTATTCAGAAGAAACCACTCAAGTAGGGCTCATTCGAGTTTATTTTAGAGTTAAGGACAGTGAAGAGAATCGGGAAATTGCAAAATCACATTTTGATTTGTTTCGTGCCATCGGTCCTTATGCTTACAGATTCGAAAGAGATCTCTTACTCATTGAACTTAAAATAAATGGTTTAAATGATGAAAAAGAATTAACAGAATTATTCTATTCTTTCACAGCAAGCTTAGACGAAAAAGATAATAATGATTCTTTGGGTATCTATCGATTGGGAACGAAACTCTCAATAGAAACCAATGAGGCGTTTGAAGAACAAGCCAAAGACATGGCGAAGGTCTATAGAAAACAAAATGACAACCCGATGCTGGCTTATATCATGGCTATATTCGGCCTTTTACCAGGAATCGTTGTTTATGTTATCTTAAGTAGAACATTCTTTTCCTTTATAGGTGCTTATCTTATGTTTCAAATGTCGATAAAGATGTTTAAAAAATACAGTACCATCTCGAAGAATGATTCCTATATTTTATTCGCAATGACATTCTTTGGAATCTTTATTTCTCAGTACCTATATATGGTGTCTGGTTCTTTTGGGATTATTTCTGGAATATTTAACATCGGCGCAATATTTAAATTAATGGCTTCAACACCAATGCTATTCAATATATTAAAGAACTCTGTATGGCATTTTGGTTTAATCTTAATCATGTCTTTTAACCAAATTAAAGGGATGATGGATGTTCGAGAAGGTCCTAAAATGACAAAAAGAAAAACACACCGTCTTCTCTAATTCTTTGTGCTATAATAAACAGGAAATGGAGTAATTTATGAAAAATAATCAATTTAATACACGTGATCTTGCAGTTCAAGCCATGATTGCTGCTGTATATGTCGCGATTACAATGTTGTTCTCATTCATGTCATTTGGACCGATCCAAGTTCGAATTTCTGAGTTCATGTTGATCTTAGTTTTGTTTAATCCTAAGCACAGTATCGGTTTATTACTGGGTTGTGCAGTGGCAAATTTCCTTGGATCTTTCGCTTTAATCGATGTGATATTTGGAACTTTAGCAAGTGCAATCGCAATATTTATGATGTTAAAATCCAAAAATGAATTGCTTGGATTCTTATGGCCAGCCATTATAAATGGCATTGTAATCGGCATTCAATTAATGTTTATCATCCCAATGCCTTTCATTATTGCATTTATTCAAGTAACTTTTGGAGAGTTCCTGGCGACGTTTGTTCCTGCGTATTTCTTACTAAAACCACTTAAAAATAACGCCATAATGCAACGTTTATTTGACTAATCACATAATTTCACACAATAATCATAATGAGGCTTAAAAGCACTAGAGAGTGCTTTTTTTTATACCTTACTTTCACCATAGTAGCCTAAAGAGTGACTTTATTTGCTTGTCAAAGCATGCTGTGGTATTGTGTCAAAGTCTTTTCGAAAGGAGACATATTAATGAAGAAATACAAGCTGATTAGCCTTTTAGTGATCATGGTAACAATCATTAGTGGATGTACAATTAATGCTGATGCAAGTAGAGAAGTAACATATCCTGTTTTAAGTGAGGCACTAGAAGTAGATGCTGAACCAGCTCGGTTTGAAACCGAAACAGTTTATGAAGATTTAGAAGAACCACAAATAATCGAACGTTCTGCTAGAACTGTCGTTGCCGGAGGTACATCATGGATGTACGCAAAAACTCAAGATGGTGTACGCGGTACAAAAGGAACGAAATACAAACTAACATATAACATAAAAGACGAATTAATATCAAGAATTGAAATACCTAATGCAGAAATCGTAGATGCAACAACACCCACTCTTTATGAGGGCGGACAAAAAGCGCAAGCTGGGGCATATTATGACATCAGTCGTATCACACGTTATGGCGTTGACTGTGTAGGATGTAATATTAATGCTGAAGGTAAGGGCGGCACCGCTTCTGGAGTGGGTGTGGGTCTGGACTCAGTAAGACAAAAAAATGGTAC
>CBDUDQ010000076.1:0-6021 GCA_965365985.1 uncultured Erysipelothrix sp.
ATATTTAACGAATTTTACCAACATTGATTAATATTATATAATAAACTTCGTTTTTGTTTCAAAATAACCATTATAAATTTTGATATACAAAAGCCATTGGTAAACTTTACTAAAGTTTACCAATGGCTTAGATGCTCTCATATTTCTATATGCAAAAGAAAAATAACAACTGTTCTCAATTCTAAACAAGTAAATTAAAAAAAAATCTAGCAGAGAAATGAATATTGCATGCCTTTGCCCCTACATCATAGTACACGAAAATCCCAATACGGCGAATTAGTGTAGAAATGTAGGAATTATTTTAAAAAAAGGTTTTATATACCGAAAATAGCTCTTTCTGGGACTGCATTATTTACAGTTTCAATAATTATGAGTGAGGACAACATATTTATCTAATATAATAACCTATAGTCCTTTAGTCTTTAAATTATCTTAAACCCTAAGCGAATTAAATCTGCCTGATGCGATTGTTTTCCTCAGGAGGAATTTTCTTAGAATTCCTTCAAATTCTATTTTACAATCCACACCCATCTCTTTAATTCATATTTGGAAACTTCCATCATAATGAGACATATTAATCCAAAGCATAGAAAAAGTTAAACAAACAAAGATTGTTTAACTTTTCCTAATATTCATTCAATATTTCTTCTCTAACAATCTCACCATTCTCAAGATAAATCAAGCGATCACAGTACGCTTTCAACACATCATGATCATGACTCACAATGACAATGCTCATGCCATCATTTTTAAGATTCGTTAATATATCCATAAACTCATCCCTTCTTTTAGGATCAAGACTGGATGTCGCCTCATCCACCAAAAGAAGTTTTGGCTCTAACATCAAAGCACGAATGATCGCGACTCTTTGACGCTCACCCCCACTTAACTCATCCGCAAACGATAATTGTTTGTCTTCGATTCCAAAATCTTTTAATAAAGACAGAGCTTTTAAATTAATGGCATCTTTATCCATCGTTTTGTTGACCCTTAAAGATAAGGTGATGTTGTCATACACATTCAAATGCGGAAACAGATTAAAGTTCTGGAAAATAAAGCCCATTTTATCCTGATCACTGATAGACCCTTCTTGAATCTCTATTAAATTTCCCATGAGCCTGAGAAGCGTAGACTTACCAGCCCCACTCTCCCCAACAATTCCAAGCATCTCTTTTTCTTTGACCTTGAAGTTAATGTCATTCAAAATATTCTGTTTTTCATATTTAAATGATACATTTTCTACTTTCATGCTTTTAACCTCAATTTCTTTTCAAAGATTTTAAATACTTGAATCACAACAAACGTAAAGAGAAGATAAATAATACCAACCATTAACAAAGCCTCAGATCTTAAGTCTCTCAATAACAGCTCTTTGGCATTACGAAAGATCTCACCCAAACCCACCACTGTAATCAAAGATGTATCCTTTACCAAAGTGATGGTTTCATTGAGCAGCGGATACAGGACGTTTCTTACCATCTGCGGAAAAATAACATACCACGCAGTTTGCACAGGTCTTAAGTTAATGGCCTTAGCCGCTTCCCACTGACCTTTATCAATAGACAACAAGCCCCCCTTAAAGATTTCAGTAAAGTAAGCACTGTAGTTTAAGATAAAAGCCAAGCTCGCACCAATAAATGCATTCCGAGTAATGAAACCAGGAATAAGAATGGGCAAAGCAAAGACAAAGAAATAAAGTTGAAGGATGAGCGGTGTACCCCGCATCACCCATGTAAACCCAGATATCAAAACTTTCAATATTTTATTACGACTTAGAAACAACAAGAACAAACCCAAAGGAATCGAAACCACAAACGTGATTAAGAAAACCCCAAAAGTCATTTTAAAGCCTTCTAAAATATAGGGGATGATCTCAATCCAATAAGGGTTCATCGGGAAATTAAATCCTCACCAAACCATTTAAGAGAAATCTCACCCGCAACCCCATCTTTAATCATTTCATCAATGATCTTATCAATTTCATCAGCAAGCGCCAAAGAACCTTTTCTTAAGCCCACACCATAGTTTTCAGGATTAAATCTTGCCTCGGAAATTTCATACAATTCTTTTTCTTTTGCACTCACATAACGCGCAAAGTTCTCATCCACAACAATGACATCGATGCCACCTGACTTAAGAGCCAAGAGCGCCTCAGAAACACCTGTGTACTTCATCATGTCTTTAATGCTAGCAAATACATCATCCATTTCTTCCAGCGCAATCTGACCACTACTCTGTAACTCAACCCCAACCACTTTATCTTTCAAATCTTCAAGAGAAGCATAGCTGTTTCCCTTAAGACTCATCATGACAATGTGATTATCAAAATAAGGTTTTGTAAATGTGACCCCTTTGGCTCTTTCTTCAGTAATGGTAAAACCATTCCAAATGGCATCAATGTTGCCATTATCAAGCTCAAACTGTTTTGCATCCCAATCAATATATTTAAAATCAAAATCAACTGACATACGCTTTGCGACTTCCTGAGCCATATCAATATCAAAACCACTTGCCTTACCCTCACTGATCATGCCAAATGGCGGATAATCAGTAAAACCGATTCTAAAAACATTACGATCCACAATTTCTTTTAAACTCACATCTTCCTTAGTACCCATATCATCTGATTTAGCACCACAACCCACCAACATCAATACAACAAACAAACTTAATAATAATTTTTTCATACGATTCACCGTTCCTTTCCACAACTATACACCATCACTTTACCAATGTAAAGCACTAAAGCACACAAATTAAAAAAAAGAGCCTCAGCCCTTCTTTAAAACCTCTTCATAGCCACCTTCACCATGATTCAGCGCACGATTGATTCTCGCAATCGTAGTTGAACTCATACCAGTCAGCTCTGTAATCTTCTCGTAAGTCATGCCCGCATGCAATAACTCCGCCACACGCAAACGATCACCCAAATCCTTTAACTCCTTAGGGGTACAAATATCCTCAAAGAAACGACGACAAGAATTCTCGTCCTTTAAACCCATTACTGCCTTATAAAAGTTTTTGCTGAAATCAGCCATCTTTGCACACCCCATTCTTTTTAATAGTCTACCATAAAACCGCTTTAAGCTCACAAAAATTGACTTATAATTAACAAATTAAAAAACTGAACAAGAGCAAACCAAATAAAGCGCCCCAATGCAGTTTTTATAATATGAAAATCATTAAATTTTAAAACTAAATGTTCCTTAGAACAATCTGTCTCTTCGAATTCTCAGCTTATTAAAAAAATAATTAGAAAAATTTAAGTATACCAATAACAAGACGAACATACTTAAAAAGAAGAATCCCGCCTTGTTTCTAACCATCACAGCAAAATAGCCCACAACAGGAATAGAAAACTGAGGACAACCAATGATATCAGATAGAAGAATTTCCTCATTCTCAATAACACTTCTTTGATTGGACATCATTCTAAACTTCGCACCACCATCAATCACCGACTCAACCCTTTGAACAGAAACAGAAGCACCATTCCCCTGACGATACGAAATCACCGTTCCCGCTTTGATATCATTTTTATCCACTTTTTTAATATATGCCAAAGATCCCAATCGATACTGAGGTGCCATATCACTGTTCAAAACAGGAAATGTTTCATAACCCAAAAGTCTGACACCCAAATAAGCAAAAGAAAGCAAAACAATACCCACAAGCATGATAGAAGAAACAAAAGCTAAAATTTGACTCATTTTAATTTTTTTACGCAAAATAATACGCCCCCTTTACTCAAGATTAAAGAAAATTTACCGTTAATAGTGTATCATCAAACGACAAATTCTTCATGGTATACCCATGATGGAGGGTCATGTCATTTTACACAAAAATGTAAATGACTGGTATCAAGAACCAAACAAACAAAAAAAACAAACAAAAACATAATTTCCCTTTTTTCATGAAAAATCACTGAGCACAAATGTTCTCAATGATCTTATCATCAGCCACATATTAGATAGAACTCCCTTTGAAACGAACCCAAAGCACCGAAGCCCACCTTAACATCGCTAAAGAAAAAAAGAAAAGCAAAAGATATAAATTAAACAGTAAACGTCCCCCCGACCCCTACGTAAAAAATCACATCATCACGGTTTACCCTATAAATGAACCAAATCAAAACAAGTTTTGAAAATAATTATTTATGAGTATATTTACCATGTTGCCAATACATTTTCTCATCATTTAAACACAGAAATCAGAGTCCACTAAGCCATTCAAATAAACATTTTGATAAACAAAACATTGATTAGAAATATTTCTAAAGATGCACAAATCCCTAAAGAAATTTAACAGTCTCTTATCCCTTGTATAGTGCTTAATTGATACATTTATGATATCATTACATTAGATATTAAACTTAATATAATTTACGGTAGTTATAACACTATATTACAAAATGGCGAACATTATTTTTCTTTTTTGTGAAAAATAAAACAGACTTTGCTTTTCACTTTGTTTAAAAAAAATAGAATCATTGGGGAGGATTTATGCTTAATTTAATGGACTTTCAATCAAAGAGAATTATCAATATTATTCATATGCTAGCGAACAAAAACGCACAACTAAAAGTAAGCGAAATCGCAACCATGAACGAATGCAGTGACAAAACTGTATACAATGACATCAAGTTTATCCAAAACTCTTGGAATAACCTTTTGAGCATTGATCGATACAATAATGTTTTTGTCGCAAGAATAAAAAGTCAATCACACGTCAAATTTATTTTCTCGCAAATACTGGCAAACTCAAATGCCATCAAGATCTTAGTCGCAATTTTCATTAAACCCGATCAATCAATCCACTACTATGCGACCAAGACCAACACCAGCATCACAAATCTATACAATACAATCAAAAGCATCAACCATAAACTTGAAGCTTATGACATACAAATCATGAACGAAAATAGAACCTTCAGAGTTCAAGCAAGCAACGATGATCATTTCCTCTTGTTTTTCACCATGATATTCTTAGAATCAGAAGTCCAAGAACAATATAAATGTACCGATGTCATTAAGGTCATTCAAAACAGACTCAATAAAGTATTCGTAGACCAATATGAATCCATTGCACTCCTAGACTTCTACAGCGCATACTACTATGTTTGTTTACTCTTTATCAAAGATAACAAATCATTTCAAAACACACACAAGATAAGAGACAACCAGCTCATTAAAGAAGATCTAGACTTTTACTTTGAACTCAAGAATTTCTTTCCGACCATTCAAAACAGTGGTTTCAACTTTATCGAATCGAAAATAGACAATCTTTGTAATTTAAAAGGAACAGAAGATTTAGAAAAACAAAAACAAATCAAAATCTTCCTTGCCGAAAAGTTAAAGAACCTCTCAGACTTCGTAGACGAAGAAAGACTTGAGAAAATGGTAAAAATCATCAAGATCATCGTAAACGGATTTACGATACCAGATGTCAGCTTACCCCACTTTACCAACCGATATGAATCATTCTCCGCGCGCATTCAAGCACGCTCACCAGAAACACACCAATATCTCATCGACATGTTTGATGAACTCGGACAAGAATTCAACTTACCCCTACATCAATCCATGCACTATCTCATCTATTGGGTTACACTGACCTTCCACGATGTTCACTATGTAAGAACAGAAAAAATATTAGTCATCAGTGACCACAATCAAATCCACGCTGACTACTTGAAAGATCACATTAAGATGCAGCTGGGATCATACCAATATGAATCCTACTACCTCAAAGACTGCACCAACTGGAGAGATTCCTTCAATGAGAATGATTACTTTAGAATCATTTCCACCAACAAACTCAGAACCATCTCAGAAGACAAACTCATTGTCATCGGAGACTACATCTCACTTGATGACTTAGCCGCAATCTTCTTGCATATGGGCAGACAAAATCAATAACAAAAACAAAACAAAAATAAGAACTAAATAGAAAAATACGCAAAACTCCAAATCATGGAATCTTGCGTATTTTTTTATGAATCAAAGTAGTATGAATCCAACA
>CBDUDQ010000077.1:0-5961 GCA_965365985.1 uncultured Erysipelothrix sp.
AACAGGTGTTATAGAGTAATAAACACTAATAAGCAAAAAAAAAGAGCAGGCTTGGCTCTTTTTTTATTCCTTATCGGTGGTGTTAAATACGGGTTCTTTTAAGTCTTCGTCAAAATCGACATTTAATGTGATGTCATCGAAAAACCAAACATCAGTAGATTCGATGTAAAAGTTAATGCCCTCAACATTGACTAAGATTGCTGGGTTTGAAGGTTCCATTTTTGCTAAAGCAAATGAGAAACCATTTCTTGTGCCATAAATTTTTCCGAAGAACTTAATGTGGTCACCTTCATTTAATTCCATTTCTTTGATATACCATTGTGCTGCTTTTAAACTGACTGTTAACATAATTTCACCTCTATGCGTTATTCTAGCATGGATTAAATCTTTCTTAAGCGTTGATGCCTACTTACGATAAGATTCCATGAGTTCTTTAAATAAAGTTGCGGTTGTTGGCGGAGTAAAAGTAATGGCGTTGGCACCAGCTTTGACTGTTTCTTCAACACTTTCTTCAGTGGGCCCGCCTGTTGCGATAATCGGAAAATCAGGAAAATCTTTTCTAATCATTCTGACAACTTCAGCAGTTTTACCTGCCGCGGAAACATTGAATATCGTTGCGCCTGCATTGATGCGGCCTTTATAATCATCGTCCATAGAAACAATTGTAACGATTATTGGAACTTCGATTGTTTTTTTCATGGCCTTGATGACAAGATTCTCTGTGGGTGAATTAACAACCACTCCCATTGCGCCTTGTTGTTCAGCGTCAATGGCCAGACCAATCACACGAGTACCCCGCGTTGTACCGCCACCCACACCAGAGAATACAGGTAAGTCAGAAGCAGTAATGATGGAGTGAGTGATGATGGGTTGTGGCGTAAACGGATAAATCGCTATGACCGCATCCGCATTGCAGTTTCTAATGATCGCTACGTCTGTTGTAAATATAAATGATTTAATCAAACGACCAAAGACACGGATGCCAGTCGCTTTTGAAATGGCTTCAGGAACACGGATGATATTTTTTCTTAAATTGCCATTGTATTCTGGTGTATTCATTTTTTCTAATCTCTTTTCTATTATATGAGTCGTTTTTCGTATCCGCCTTCAACTTTTAAATTTTCATTCATGATGATGAATACCTTGGGGTCCATGCTTTTACATAAACGTCTTAATTCTTTAACTTCAGATTGGGCTACGATGGTAATGATGACATCCATGGTATCTCCTGTGTAAGCACCTTTACCATCCCAGTGAGTGACACCGCGGCGAATGATATTGTTGATTTGATGTTTGATGTCTGTGTTCTTCGTAAAGATCATGACGTTAACCTCAATGTTATTAAAGTGGAATTTATCCATTCCATACGAGAAGATTGCGGCATAGATGAGTGAATAAAGTGCGATTTGTGCATCATAAACTACAAAACAGATTGTATAGATGACTGCGTTGACAGCCAAATAAACAGAGCCCAAGCTTCCTTTATTTTGTCGTGATTGATTGAATGCAATGATATCCAATCCACCGGTACTGCCCTTTACACGATAACTGAGCGATGCTCCGAACGAACCTAGGATTGCTGCGAGCAATATTGCAACAAAGACATCTTCTACTAAGGGTGTTGTTGGGATGGGGACTAAGGATACAGTAATGGTTTGCGCGACAATACTGATCAAACTCAACTTAACAAATGTTTTTGACATGCGTGTCCAGGCAAAGATCAACAAAGGCACGTTGATCAAAAAGTTCATCAAACCAGCAATATCAAAATTGAGGTCTAATTTGAAAACAGTGATGATCAAATCTCTCAATAATTGAGAGATTCCAACAAAACCACCATTATATATGGATGCAGGAATCAAGAAGAGGTTTACTGATAAAGAAAAGAGAACCCCTCCGGCCGCAGAATAGAATATTCGTTTTAAATTTTTCATAATGCTATTATATCAAAATACTTGTGTAAAGACTCTAAGTTTCGTATTATTTACTAAAGTAGGGTGATCCACATGGAACTAAGAAAAATAGAGATAGAAGATTTAGAAGAAGCCCATAAAATAATTATGGATGCAATCAATCACTTAAAAGAAAATAAGATTGATCAGTGGCAAAATGGCTATCCAAATAGGGCTGTTCTTATAGAAGACATTAAGAACAACCAAGCTTATGGTTTGTATGAGGGTAAAGAACTGATTGCATATGCGGCAGTGGTAGAAGGCATTGATCCATTTTATAATAATATTAAACAGGGCAGATGGAATACCAGTGATGATTACATTGCCATTCACCGGTTTGCCATATCCCTACCTAGATTGAATTCTGGGATGGCATCTATATTTTTAAATCTTATCGAAAATAAGTTTAATAAAAATCTTAGAGTTGATACAGGGCTAGATAATATTGCAATGCAAAAGCTCCTGAAGAAAGCGCAATTTGTTTACTGTGGTACTGTTCAAGTTGCGGATGGATTGCGCATGGCTTTTGATAAAATTCCATTCACCGGACACTTATGTTAAAATATAAAAAAAGAGGTACAAACTATGGAAATAACACCAAAAACTAAACTCAATCAAAATCAAAGATTTAATAAAATATTAGGCTTGGGATTATTGAGCAGCCTGCTTGTTGGCTTTGCTATTGGATACTTAAGAACGCTGATTAATTTCGATGGGTTTTTAATTATTAATGCTTTACTTATCGCTTATGTCATTCGTGAGTATGGGCGTGGAATCAAAATGAGATTTTCTATCGCAAGTGTTATTTTTGTTTTAATCTCAATTTTTATTTCTGATATGATTTTCACTTATGGAATTGTTGGTTTTTTTGAC
The DNA here is from genome assembly GCA_965365985.1 of uncultured Erysipelothrix sp. Lineage (GTDB taxonomy): Bacteria > Bacillota_I > Bacilli_A > Erysipelotrichales > Erysipelotrichaceae > Erysipelothrix. Next base: position 2,826 of record CBDUDQ010000077.1, read on the forward strand.
TTAGAAAATTATTTCTTACTGATTCGTTTTGCTTTTATATTAGAACTTGGTAAACCAGTATGGTTTTTATCTAGAATCATCACAATCTTTATCGCATTTAATTATTCGAGGATTGCTTAAATGAATACAAGAGAAACAATTGCTTATATTGAACTTAATAAAATTAATGAAAATATAAAAATTTTAGAAACAAAAACAAATAAAACTGTATTACCGGTCATCAAAGCCAATGCTTATGGGCATGGTGATCAAGAGGTTGTTGATATTTTTCAATCTAATGTTCCTTTCTTCTGCGTTTCATCAATGGATGAAGCGCTCAAAGTAGAAACTGATAAGGACATTTTGATTTTTTCTTATGTTGATCCAGAAATGATTCAGCGCTATCATCAAGAAAATTTCATTTATACTGTAACTTCAATAGCGTGGTTGGAATCAGTTAAAGATTTAAAGCTGCGTTTACACATTGCTGTTAACCTTGGTATGAATAGGGTCGGCATAAAAAACACTTCACAAATTGAAACAATATTAGAATCACCGCATAAGATTGAGGGCATCTATGTTCATTTTCCATCAAATTCATTGATTGAGAAAGCAAAAAAACACCTTGAGGTGTTTGAGGCATTAGTAGAATCAGTAGAATATGAGTTTGAATGGATTCATTTGGGCAATGCGCCTGTTGAATTGATTAAGAAAGCAAAAATAGTGAATTCAGCGCGATTTGGCTTGGCCATATTTGGTTATCGCAATGATGTGCCTGAGCTCAAACCCGTCTTAAGTCTATATTCTAAAATAATCCACATCGATGAACTCAAAAAAGGGGACACCGTGGGCTATGATTATTCTTATACAGCACAACAGGATGCTCATTTTGGTCTTTTATCAATTGGTTATGCTGATGGTTTGGATATGAGAAATAATTTATTAAGTGCTTATAGTGAGGGCTTGCGTCTTCCAATCATTGGTAAGATTTGCATGGACCAAAGCATGCTTTTATTAGATGAAAAAAGTAGAATAGGTGATTGGGTAGAGTTGATTGGACCGCATCGTACACCTTTTGACATTCAAAAGGTATGTGCTGTAACGGTATACCAAACCTTATCAGGATTAAGAAATAGAATTCATCGAGAATACCATTCTGGTACGGATAATTCATAGTTCTTATAGTCTATAGCAGCTTGTTTGGCTCGCTTGACCATTTTATCAACTTCTCTTTGACCAAAATTTTCTTGGGCCCATACAATGGCGCTCAGTGTTCCGATTGCGACATAGACTGCATGAATTTTCCAGAATTGTTCTGGTATCTGATGATTAAAGTAACCGTCGAGGTGTCCTTTGGCAAAGGGGCGGGGTTCAAATAACTGCATTTTATAGAAGGCCTCATAGGGGTCTTCTTTTCCTATGCGATCAAAGTCTATAATGGCAAGCGCGCCATTTTCAGCGATTAACATATTTTTAATGTGATAATCACCTTGGGCTAATACTGAGGGTCTATTTTTAAGTAGATAAATATTCTTGTAAATAAACTCTATAATAAGTTCATCATCTTTAATTCGACATGAAGAAGCCAAATATTGGTTTAATTTCTTGAGGTATTTATCATAAGAATCATCGTTGTTTTCAAATTGCTCTATTTTAGAGAATTCCCTTTGTATTTCACCTGCTTTAATTCCGTACTGATAGTAATCACTCTCACTTAAGTGTTTGAGGTGTTTTCCCTCAATCCAAGATGTAATGAGATAAGAATAGTTTTTATAAGTACCATAACTGATGGATTCACTCGTATAGGGGTAAACATCGTGGAAGAGTTTCATCTTTTCGTATTCATAGATTTTTCTGTTTAGTTCTGAAATATCTGAAAGTCTGAGTATATAAGAATTTTGATAGGTTGAAACCAGATACTTATCGTCATCGGAATACCCGCCTTTTAGATTTTCCCAAAAGGAGAGGTCTTCAAAGAGGGCATCTATGATATCAAAAATCATGATCAATTTCCTCGAATTCATTTTTTTGTATGTTTTTGAATTTCTTAGAAATTTTTGTGCTGGTAATGTGGATGTCGTTGACGTCTTTGTTTACAGTTTCGATATGTGTTTTTAGTTTGTCCCATCTTAGGGCATAGCGTTCAAATTCTGTTCCTAAGTATTTAAGTTGTTGGTGAATGATTGAGGCATATTTTTCTCGCTCAACATTCATCAAAATACTTTGAATGATGGTCAGGGTGCTCATTAGGGTTGTTGGTGAAACCAGCCACACATTTTTACTGTGTGCATGGTCAATGATTTCTGGATGATAAGCATTGATGGTTGCAAAAACTGCTTCTGCAGGCACAAACATCATGGCTTGGTTACTGGTAATGTCTTGTACGATGGATTTTGAGGCAATATCATCGATGTGTTTTCTACAGTCCAGCACAAATTGTTTGGAGGCCAGGTTTCTTTCGTATTCACTTAATTTCTTATCAATCATCTTGCGGTAATTTTCAAGAGGAAATTTCGAGTCGATGATGATGGTGCCCAGGGGTTCTGGTGCGAATAAAACAGCATCAGCCCTCACACCATTAAAAGTGTATTGGGTTTTGTAAATGAGGTCATTTTTATCGCCAAAGACGGCTGATAAAACCTGATTGAGCTGAACTTCACCAAATACGCCTCTGGTTTTCTTATCAGTTAAGACATCTTGTAGAGAAACAATTTCTATTGAAAGTGAATCAATTTTCTTTTGTGCTTCATCTATTTTACTGAGGCGTTCAATTATTTTTGTGAAGGTTTCGTTTGTTTTTTCAAATCCTTCTTCGAGTGAATTATTAACCTTTTGATCGATTCGGTCTAGTTTAAATTCAATTTGTTCTTGTAATTTAAGATATTGAGCATCCAAACCATGGTTCAACTTATCTTGAAACGTGATGAGATTGTTAAAGTTTTCTTTTTCAAATTGTGCATTTCTTTCTTGTTGTCCAATTAATCGCTGATCCATTCTATCTGTAAAGAGATCGAACTTATCTGAGACTTTGTCACTGCTTCGAACAAGAAATAAAATCAATGCCAATATGATTATAATTAAAATTAATAGTGCAATTTCCATAGTTTCACCTCTTTTTTTAATTGTATCACAATAAATAAGTTATAATGGTTAAAAG
>CBDUDQ010000078.1:0-5581 GCA_965365985.1 uncultured Erysipelothrix sp.
TTTGAGGTTCCCATTCAAGCCAGTATCAACCAAAAGGTTATCGCAAGATCAACCATCAAAGCTTTACGTAAGAACGTTATCGCTAAATGTTACGGTGGGGATATCTCACGTAAGAAAAAATTATTAGAAAAACAAAAAGCAGGGAAGAAACGAATGAAACAAGTAGGATCTGTAGAAATCCCACAAGAAGCATTTATGTCTGTCCTAGCAATGGATGACGAATAAAAAGGAAGTCTTCAATTGAAGACTCTTTTTTTCATTAAAAAGGAGTCAATATGGCTAAATCAGTTTACATACACATACCGTTTTGCGATCACATTTGTGGTTATTGCGGATTTACAAAATTCAATTATGAACGAAGCATATCCGATCGATTTTTAATTCGTTTATTTCAGCAGATAAAAGAATTACCCGATAATTTAGAAACCATCTATGTGGGTGGGGGAACTCCAACCGCTCTTGAAGATGACCAACTCTTGTTTCTTTTAGAATCTTTAAAGCCGAAACTTGCCATAGGAGGAGAATTTACATTTGAAGGTAACCCTGAAAACCTTAGTGAAGAAAAAGTCCAACTCTTAATTGATTATGGTGTAAATAGAATGAGTTTGGGAGTCCAAACCACAGATGACGATCTTTTAGAAAAGATTGGAAGACACCACAAATTTTATGATGTTGAAAAAGGGGTCAACTTACTGAGAAGACTGGGTCTCAATAATGTATCATTAGACTTAATGTATGGTTTACCTAATCAGACTCTAGAAAGTTTTATAGATTCGATGAGTCATGTTTTGGCACTCAAACCGGACCATGTTTCAATTTACGCGCTAACCATTGAAGAAAATTCTTTATTTGGAAGAAAAGGCATCGAAGCCGTGTCAAGTGATCTTGAAACTGAAATGTTCTTGGCTTGTATTGATTTGATGAAGAAAAATGGTTATGAACACTATGAAATATCTAACTTTGCTTTAAATGGCAATCGATCAAAGCACAATCAAGTGTATTGGCGCTATGAAGATTTTTATGCGCTGGGACCTGGTTCAAGCTTAAAATTAAACCATCAAAGAAAAACTTGGACATCCACTCTGGGTCAATATATGACTCAGGATGCTTATTCAGAGGTCATTGACTTAAGTCTTGAGGATGAAATGTTTGAATTCATCATGATGGGATTAAGAATGAAAGATGGGATTGAGTTTTCTCGTTTTTATGATAGATTCAACTTAGATATGAAAGACGTATTCAAACAAGCCATTGATGACAATTTAAAACTAGAACTTATAGAAATGGATCACAATAGAATAACGACCACTCATGCTGGTTTTGTTATGTTGGACGATGTTTTATTGAGATTTATGGATTGAGAAAGGATTTGATTTTATGCAAGCAATCGATGTACTAAAAGAATATTTTGGTTATGAATCATTTAGAAATAATCAAGAACGGGTTATAGATAGCATTCTTTCTGGTCGTGATATCATGACCATCATGCCTACAGGTGGCGGGAAGTCGATTTGTTACCAAGTGCCAGCATTACTGATGGATGGGACGACCATTGTTATATCACCGTTAATCTCACTTATGAAAGACCAAGTCAATGCATTAGAACAATCGGGTGTCGCTTGTGCTTACATCAATTCCACTCAAACTTCTAATGAACAAGCTCAAATATTTCAAAAAGCCCTTCAAGCTCAATATAAAATGATTTATGTTGCGCCTGAGCAACTTTTGACAGATCGCTTTTTAAATCTGTGTGATCGTATTTCAATTCCTTTAATTAGTGTTGATGAAGCGCACTGTGTATCGCATTGGGGTCAAGATTTTAGACCGGGATATTTGGATATCAAACCGTTCATTAATCACTTAAATCAAAGACCGGTCATCGCAGCATTTACCGCTACTGCCACACCAAAAGTGAAAGATAGCATCGTACAAAGATTGGGACTTTATCAAAGTCTTGAGGTCATTTCAGGTTTTGACAGACCCAATTTATTTTACAAAGTCATTCAAAGCAGTGATAAAGATAAAGTGGGTCATGTTAAAGCATTCTTAAAAGATCATCCAAATGAGTTTGGTATCATCTATTGTCAAACACGAAAACAAGTAGAATCATTAACAGAAACATTAAATAAGCAAGGCATTAAAACGGGTTCCTATCACGCTGGAATGCCCCAGGAACAAAGGGCACTCAATCAAGAACTCTTTCAAAGAGATGAATTGTCTGTGATGGTTGCGACCAATGCATTTGGTATGGGAATTGATAAGTCCAATGTTTCGTTTGTGATTCACTACAGCATGCCTAAGAATATTGAAAGTTACTATCAAGAAGCAGGGCGTGCGGGTCGTGATGGCAGTGTAGCGCAATGTCTTCTGCTTTATAGTGGTAAAGATGTTGTGACAGCAAATTTTTTCATTGATTCTGCCATTCAAAATGATTCGATGTCTGATGAGGAATTTAAACTGTTTCAAGAGCATGAAAGAAGCAACCTCAGGGCCATGGTGGCTTACTGTAAGACCAATCGTTGCTTAAGACACTTTGTCCTCAAGTATTTTAATGATGTCAGTCCTACGCACTGTGGCAATTGTCACAATTGCTTGACCGAGTTTCATACGGAGGATATTACAGTGGATGCTCAGAAAATCATTTCTTGCATCATCCGTATGGAAGAACGCTTCGGTACGGTTATGGTTTGTGATGTTTTAAGAGGTAGTAAGAAAAAAGCCATCTTAGATTATAACTTCGATAGTTTAAGTACTTATGGCATCATGCGCGAGGTTTCTATGGACCGTTTAAGAAACCTAATTGATATTCTTCTTGAAGAGGGCTATCTAAAGCAAAGTAATGATAAATTTGTAGTACTTCAAACAACAAACCTTTCTAGATCAGTATTGGTGGGTGAAACACAAATTGAGATTCAAATCGCAAAAGAAATTAAACAAGCGCCTAAAAATGAAAATATGAATTCGAATAATCCAGAATTATTTGAAAAATTAAGAGCACTCAGAAAAAGTCTTGCGGATGAAAAATCAGTCCCAGCTTTTGTAATTTTCTCAGATGCGACACTCAGAGATATGTGTGAGAAAATGCCAAGAGACGAAAGTGAATTTCTAAAGGTCAGTGGGATTGGAGAACATAAGGCAAAACTTTATGGTGAAGATTTCATTGAATTGCTGAATCAAGATTAGACATGAATCAAATAATAAAACTATAAAATAAAGAAAAAAGCACATCTCACTAAAGATGTGCTTTGCTATATTATGATTTGTTGTAATTATAGTTTCTTTAAGTAATACTCAATGATGGCTTGTGTTCCCATTTCACCATAATTATTGTCTAAAAGCGTTTGATAGATTTTAGTAACAGATTCTACGATTGGTAAATGAAGATCGTGTTTCTCATCCATTACTAAATTTAAGTCTTTTAGGAAATGTTTGATGAAAAATCCAGGTGCATTGTCTTTCGAAATCATCTTAGCACCATTATTAATGGCTTGCCATGATGAGGCAGAACCCCCAGTAATGACATTAAGCATGGTTTCTAAAGGAATGCCCTTATCTTGTGCATAAATGAGTGCTTCAGCTGTTCCGGCAATGGCACCAGCGATGGCAGTTTGATTGGCCAGTTTAGAGTGTTGTCCCAAACCTTCAGATCCCATGTAATTGATTGTTTTTCCCATGAGTTCTAAATAGGGTAAAACAGCATCAAAGACATCTTTATCGCCACCGACCATAATGGATAGGGTTGCGTTGATTGCGCCTAGGTCACCCCCGGTTACTGGAGCGTCCAATACCTCGATATTTTTATCTTTACCTTCTAAATACAGTTCTTTGGCTAGAGTCGGGCTTGATGTTGTCATGTCTAAACAAATGGCGCCTGATTTTGCATGGGCAAAGATTTCATTATAAACTTCTTTAACATCTTTTGGAAATCCAACAATGGTAAAGATCACATCCGCTTTATCTACGGCTTCTTTTATTGTTTCTACTGCTTTTACGTCTGGTCTCATTGCTTTTGCTTTTTCATCAGTACGATTATATACGGTGACATCATGTCCAGCTTTGGCTAAATGAAGTGCCATCGGTTTTCCCATGACACCCGTTCCAATCCATGCTATTTTTTTCATAGTGAATCTCCTTTTTTCTTTTCGTTTATTATAACATAAGAGATAAAATAAACAGGGCATTAAATGCGATATGAAGCATATTTGTAATTCTGATACCGGTATATTCTTGAGCAACCGTTTGATAGGCTTTGAGTGCTAAGGGAATGGTTGTGAGTGTAATTAAACTCGCAATGGGTAATAAGTTTAAATAAACAAGAATCAATACCAAAGAATAAGCCAAGATTAAGATTCCTTTATAAACCAAATAACCAAATTGAATGCCAAAAATAACGGTGGCAGTTTTAATTCCCAAATCTTTATCCCGGTTAAAATCTCTGATTTCGTTTGACATCATCATTAAAGGAATCATGAGCGATGCAGGAAGTGCCATCAAAACTGGAAGTAATGTAAAGGTTTTAGTAAAGACCATATACGACCCTAAGACCATGAGATTCCCTACCAATATAAGGGAAAGTAATGCGCCAAGACCACGCTTTTTATATACGAAAGGTTCTCCAGTGTAAGCATAAGAACCAATCATTCCAATAACACCGATCCAAAATAAGTATATATTGGCATTGAACATGAGATATATACCAACTATTCCTGTAAATCCCAAACACGCTAAACTTGTGAAAAAGACCAAGATATCAAACAAAGTCCTTTGATATGAAAGAAATTTATAAGTTTTCTCGTTGGGTCTATGATACTTAAAACTGCCCTCATAAAAGTCATTGATTAAGTTCGCACATGACAGGACTGCCATCCCTGCCAAAGTAATTAATAGGATGTACAGTAGGTGTTTGGATTCGTTATTAAAATTGATAAGTCCATCTCTATAAGCAAACAAAATGCCAATTGTAGTACTGGAAACAGACAGTGATAGAGATAAAGGACGAAAAGCAATCCATAAATCTTTAATTATTTTCTTCATTATACGTCCTCCATAAGGTACAATATCTAAAGCTACTTAGTCAGTCTAAGTGATATAGGAGAGAAAATCAATGAGAAAAATGAAAATAGGTTTTGTGATATTTATCGTGTTCTTAAGTGGGTGTGCTAATAAAAAAGAGATATCCAAAATACTTACAATTGGGGTTATGCCAGCAGTAGATTCTGCACCCATATTTTTAGCAAATGAACTTGGATATTTTGAAGAACTTGATTTAAAAATAGAAATTCAAGTGTATACGAACGCAATGAACAGACAATCAGCATTGCAATCGGGAGAACTCGATGGTGCCATGACCGATGTGATAGCCTTGGTTAATAATGTGGGAAATGGTTTCGATATTAAAGTCACAACCAGTACTGATGGTCTTTTTCCAATTCTTTACCAGGAAGGGGCTTTAGAAAAAGAACAGGTCACTGTTGGGATGATGGAAGTCAGTGTATCTAACTATTTGTCTGATCAATTTTTAAATGGCTATGCTGTTAAAAAGGAATACATCAATGAGATTCCTGCGCGTTTAGAAATGGTG
>CBDUDQ010000079.1:0-5573 GCA_965365985.1 uncultured Erysipelothrix sp.
GCTGTTGCTGCTTTGGCTTTCTCTTCTGCTTTTATTCTTGTGTCTTCAGCTTCTGATTTTGCTTTTGCTTCTGCTTCTGATTTTATTCTCTCTTCTTCTGCTGCTGTTGCTGCTTTGGCTTTCTCTTCTGCTTTTATTCTTGTGTCTTCAGCTTCTGCTTTGGCTTTTGCTTCTGCTTCTGCTTTTATTCTTGCGTCTTCAGCATCTTTAGCTTTTTGTGCTTCATCTTGTTTTGGCGCTTCTACAGGTGCTTCTTTTACAGGAGCTTCCTCTTTAGGTGTTTCAACTATAATTTCTACAGGTGTACTTTCAGGAGCTTCTAACTTTTCTGATTCATCTTGTTTTACTTTAACTCTAGATGTAAAGTTGATTTGCCCTAAATATATACTACCGATAAATAAAACAAAGCAAATTCCAGTTAAGGTCATCATTTGTTTGTATCGTTTGCTCTTAGGTGAATTTAACATCCCTACTAAGAACGCGAAACCCATTAATAGAAATAGTAAACTGGATAATAATGTTATCATTTGATTCATATTTGATCTCCCCTGATCTTATTTAACTTGGAAAACAGTTAAAATTATTTTGTTTCAGAACTCTAATTATATTAGTTAATGGTTCTTGCTCGTATGGTTTTAATATTTCTACCATTTCAGAACGGTTTACTTTACCTTGATCCACACTCAGGTTAGAAAAGGCAAAGATTGAATGATTTAACTTCGTGCTAAAGAATTTCTTCTCTTCGTGAGATATCACCATCAATAAGCTGGCACCCTCAACAAGTTCATCTGATTCCATATCTTTAATTTCATTGGATTGACTTGCCATAGAAGTATAACATGCATAGACTTCCTTGAAACCCTTAAAATTTTTATTGGTCTTAATAAGTTTTTCTTGTGCTTTTTCTAGTGCTTCTAATTTTAGTTCTTTTAATCCAGGAATGTTTTCCATTGTTTGAGGAATCATAGATAAGGCATTCACTTCGTACTGGCGCTCAAAGGCAAGAACTTCATATCCTGCTTTTTTTAGTTCACTCTTTTGAGCTTCATCCAGTTCAAATTCAATCTTAACCATGTTTCCAGAACTGAGTTCTTCTGCTTTGTCTACTTTAAATTGTATGGTTCTGACTAATGATTCGACATTTTCTGGTAAGCCATCAATATCATTGATTTCTAGATTAACCTTTGCCAAACCTTCCAATCCATCAAATTGAACGTTCAAATACGAAAATACATCCAATTGATCCAGAGCAATAAGCGTCTGAACCAGATAAGTTTTAGTGGTTTCTTCTATTTTAAAATGATTCTTTTTAAAATAGGCACGGCTTATCTCATTGTGAGAGGCTTCTAATACCACATTTTCTCCCATAGAAAGATCGGAATCAGGGGTAAAAGTAAAATCTAATAGTGAAACGCCCTCACGCATTTCTTTTTTATCAATTTTGTCAGTGATTATAAAAGATGGCACGCCACTACCTTCTTTACCATCAAATTTAACATTAATAAAACTAAAAACATCTACAACTTCATATTTTGGTATTAAGGCATAAACAACGCCCAGCATTAAAATAAAACCCAATACGACTAATACATATTTTTTTATCGGCTTTGATTTAGTTTGATTTAATTCCCTTATATTTTTGTCTAAGAATTTCGGAATTTCATATTCATTCTCAGATCTTGAATTATTTTTTTCTTGATCCATAATTTCCTCCATAACATCCTAACTATTTTAACACAGCACAACACAAAATATAAACCTTATGTATTTCACAAATAATAAATACGCTCTAGTGCACGCCCATGTAGTATACTATAAGATAATTCAAGAAAGGAATGATAAATATGGTATATAACTTTTCAGCAGGACCAGCGGTCCTCCCAAAAGATGTTTTAAAGAAAGCGCAAAAAGAACTACTTGATTACAACGAGACTGGTATGTCCGTTATGGAGCTCAGTCACAGATCCAAAGATTTTCAAAGCATCATCGATAAAGCAAAACAAGATCTAAAAGACCTTATGAATATCCCAGATAACTACGACATCCTCTTCCTCCAAGGTGGCGCAAGCCTCCAATTTCACATGCTCGCACTCAACTTCGGTCAAAACAAGAAGGTTGGGTACATCGACACAGGCAACTGGTCTTTGAAAGCAATGGAAGAAGCAGAGAAAATAGAAGGCTGTGAAGTCATTTGTCTATCGAGCAGTAAAGATAAAAATTACAGCTACATTCCAGATACACCTTCAATTCCAGAAGACCTTGCATACCTACACATTACATCAAACAACACACTCGAAGGCACACGCTTTGTTGATTTACCCAAAACAAACGTTCCCCTGATTGCTGATGTATCCAGTAACATTCTCTCATTCGATTTTGATGTTTCAAAGTTCGCCATGCTTTATGCCGGTGCACAAAAGAACATTGGTCCAGCAGGACTGACAGTTGTGATACTGCGAAACGACTTTAAATCAGAAGCGAAAAATCTACCAAGCATGCTCTCATATCAAAATCTCATTAAAACAGATAGCATGTTCAACACACCACCCACCTACAGCATTTACATAGCCGGACTTGTATTTGAATGGCTCAAAGATAAAGGTGGCGTCAAAGCCATGATTAAAGAAAACGAAATAAAAGCACAAACACTCTATGACTACCTTGATAAAGATAATTTTTATTCAACACCAGTTAACGGTGAAGACCGATCTATCAACAACATCCCATTTAAGACAAACGATGAAACCTTAGACGAGAAATTCATTAAACTCGCAAAAGACAAAGGATTCTTAAATATCAAAGGACACAGACTCATCGGAGGCATGCGCGCAAGCCTATACAATGCATTCCCACAAGAAGGCGTTGATGCACTCATTGAATTCATGGAAACATTCAAAGGAGAAAATAATTGAACAATATAAAAACATTTAATGCCATCGCACAAGAAGGCCTCTCAATTCTAGAAAATAAACACTACACACTCAACCAAGGTGATAAACCAGATGCCATTGTTCTAAGAAGCCAAGATTTACACGCAGAGACACTCAACCCAGAACTACTCGCAATTGCAAGAGCAGGCGCAGGAACAAACAACATCCCTGTTCAAGACTGCACCGAAAAAGGCATTGTCGTTTTCAACACTCCAGGAGCAAACGCAAACGCTGTTAAAGAACTCATCCTCGCAAGCTTACTCCTTTCAGTCAGACCCATCATCAAAAGTGTCAACTGGCTCAAAGAACTCGAAAGCGATGACTTAGAAAAAGAAGCAGAAAAACACAAGAAACAATTTGCGGGCCAAGAACTCGAAGGAAAAGTACTTGGAGTCATTGGACTCGGTGCAATTGGCTCCATGGTCGCAAACGATGCATACAGACTCGGCATGAACGTTATTGGTTATGACCCGTATGTATCAGTAGAAACAGCTTGGAACATCTCACGACGCGTTCAAAGAGCCACATCACTCGATTATGTCTTATCACAATCCGACTTCATCACCATTCACGTCCCACTGATGGAAGCCACACAAAACATGATTTCAAGCCAAGCCTTAACCATCATGAAAAACAGTGCCACACTCCTGAACTTCTCAAGAAAAGAACTCGTTGATATTGACGCACTTGTTCAAGCACTCGAGAATAAGGAACTCAAATCATTTGTCAGTGATTTTGCCGACAAAAAACTCATCTCCCGAGAAGACTGCATGACACTCCCCCATCTAGGAGCATCAACAGAAGAAGCAGAAGTAAACTGTGCCATCAGCGCAGCCAACACACTTTCTCGCTACTTAGAAACAGGAGACATCACAAATTCCGTCAACTTCCCCAATGTTGAACTGACACTGAGATCACCACTCAGATTTGCTCTCATTCATAAAAACGTGCCAAACATGCTGGGTAAAATTTCTACCGTAGCAGCACTCAATGAAATCAACATCGAGAACATGATCAACAAAAGTAGAAACGACATTGCCTACACCATGATTGATGTAGAACACATTGAAGAAAAGCTAAGAGACGAAATTATTGATAACTTCCTAGCCATTCCACACATGATAAAAGTAAGATGCATCGATAACGAAAACTAAGAAACAAAAACAAAAGCGCAAGCACTCAATTATGAGGCCTGCGCTTTTTTAATTTATCTTTGAAATCTAAATAAATAAAGTTTGAGCTAACGCTCCAAATGTAGCAATACTCAACAAGATTTCCGGGGTAAGTGTCTTTTGTTTTAAAACAAATTTTAACACAGCCGATACTCCAGCCAAACCAAGCCAAACAAATGCGATGATTCTTTGACTTGTATAATTATCCGGTAAAGAAGAATACGCAAGAAACGAAACAATAAGAGCCAAAACAAGATTCGCAATAAACACAAGTCGATGTTTACCCTCATCATTCACAGTTTTATATAATAAATATGTAAGAACTAAAGTTGCTATAACTAAAGCAATAAAAATCCATAATAAAATTTTCATAAGTTTCACCTTTTTCTATTCTATATATATCCTATCATTTCTCATTTAAAAAATGTCCAATTAGCCCTGAAAAACCTTATTTATTAATATTCTTGAGAATTACAATGCTTTGTTCTAAGCATATAATGTTCTTCCAAAGTGTTTTAAGATGAAAAAAATATTTCTCAATCAAAAAAATGGTCCTATAACATTATATACAATAAATATTTTTTGAGCCTTATTATCACCAATAACCAGCACCCTCCTAGCATTTATAACTTTTTTAAATTTAATAAAATTTTTTATATAAACACCCCATATCTAATCCACTGTTTAAAGAGTATAGTGGGAGTAAAGGAGAGATGAGCTTATGAAAAAGAACAAGATTCAAAGAATCAAATCATTGCTATTAATATCGGTCCTTACTACTACGATGTTAAGTCCAATTATGATATTGGCAGCACAATCAAGTGTGAAATTGGGGACCACTGAAGGTTTTGCCATTTTGGCAGGATCTACCATTACCAACACAGGTGAAACTACAATCACAGGAGATGTTGGATTACACCCAGGAACCGAATTTACAGGTCAAGGGAGCGTCACATTAAACGGAGAAGTGAACTTAGCCAACGCCAAAGCATCACAAGCCAAAGATGATTTAGTCCAAGCCTATAACGATACGAAAGCACTCAGCGATGTTAAAACAATAGCAACAGAACTTGGTGGCACTACTTTAGTACCAGGCGTATACAAATCTGATTCAGGAACTTTTGAAATTACAGGAACATTAACACTCGATTCTAAAGGCGATGAAGAAGCAGAATTTGTTTTCCAAATGGCTTCTACACTAATCACAGCATCAGACAGTGAAGTCGTATATACAGAAAAATCAAACGCTTGTAGTACATTCTGGCAAGTAGGCAGCTCAGCAACACTTGGAGTTAACTCTAAATTTGCCGGTAATGTCTATGCACAAGAATCAATTACAGCAAATAATAAAGCTAAAATTGATGGACAACTTTTAACAATTACAGGCGCAGTCACATTGGATAACAACAGCATCACAAACCAAATCTGTGAAGTTGCAGAACCTGTTGATCCAATCGAACCGGTTGTACCT
>CBDUDQ010000080.1:0-5313 GCA_965365985.1 uncultured Erysipelothrix sp.
AAACTTTATCATTGCGGCCTTTGCGGCAGCATCAAAATTACCCTAGGTTATAAAGGGTCACTATTTAAGGGTGCTCAATTGTGAGTGCCCTTTTTTCATTAAAATATTAAACTTATGTTAAACTATTCAAAAGGAGATGAACAATATGAAACTTATAGGTATTTCTGGAAGTATATTGAAGGAAACGGCAGCGCCTTTTTCTGGATACAATCGAGCTTACGTCAATGAGGATTATGTTCACGCAATTATTAAAGCAGGGGGAACACCCATCATTCTTCCAGTCACAACTGATGAAAATATCATTCGTGATTTGGTAAGTCGTTTGGATGGTTTGATTCTTTCTGGTGGTCACGATGTTCAACCGAAACTTTATGGGGAAAACCCACTCAGAAAGATTGGAGAAATCTTTCCTGATCGAGATGTATTTGATTTAACATTGCTTGAATTTGCTAAAGAAAAACAAATTCCAATCTTAGGAATTTGTCGTGGGTTTCAAATATTAAATGTATATCATGGGGGGTCTTTATATCAAGATCTTGATTATCTAACAAATGAACTTAAAATAGCGCATTCTCAAGCGTCTGGGCCTACAGTTCGTACGCATGAAGTCAGTGTTAAGGCTGGATCAATGTTCTCTAAGATTGTACAAAATGACCGTCTTGAAGTGAATTCATTTCATCATCAAGCCGTAAAAGACTTGGGCAAAGAATTAACGGCAGTGGCTCATGCGGACGATGGGATTGTTGAGGCTTTTGAGCTTGATACATATCCTTGGTTACTGGGTGTTCAATTTCATCCTGAAATGCTTCATCGAGAAATGAGTGCCATGCAAAACATATTTAATGAATTCGTTTTGGCTGCGAAGGTTGAAACACTATGACAAATAAGAAAACAATTAAAAAATTTGGGTTTTGGTCAATTGTACTTTTAACCATTAATTCTATTATCGGTACGGGTATATTCTTAACGCCTTCTGGGGTTATGAAGCGGGCGGGTACGCTCACACCGTTTGTTTATTTGGTGGCTGCGATATTTGCTGGAGTTTTGGCTATAACGTTTGCTTCTGCAGCGAAATATGTTAATAAAAATGGGGCAGCTTATGCTTATGCTAAAGCTGCGTTTGGAGATCGAACAGGTTTGTATGTTGGTTTAACGCGTTTTATTTCTGCTTCCATTGCTTGGGGTGTTTTGGCAACAGCGGTTGTCAGGACCACACTGAATATATTTATTGGTGCGGATAAGGTAAACAACACACTCATTACAATGGGTTTCGTTGTTTTGATGAGCATTCTTTTAATCATTAATTTGTTTGGGAACCATTTTGTTGAAAAGATAAGCAACATCTCAACGATCGGTAAGTTGGTTGCTTTAGTTACGGCAATACTTGCAGGGTTCTTTATTTTTTTCAAAACGGGTGAAAATCATTTCAGCGAAGTAAATGGTTTAATTCCAGAGTTTAATATGAACTTTAAAACATTTGTTGGGGCGACCATAGCTGCATTCTATGCTTTTACTGGTTTTGAAAGTGTTGCCAGTGCCGCATCTGACATGGAAAATCCTGAGAAGAATTTACCTCGCGCGATTCCTTTGGCAATGGGAATTATTGCTGCGGTGTATATTGGTATTGTGACCATTGCGATGGTCATAAATCCTAGGGCAATATTAGAATCAAAAGAGGTAGTTGTATTAGCTTCTGCTTATGTGAACCCTCTAATTCAACAGGTTGTTATTTATGGGGCTTTGATTTCTATGTTTGGAATCAACGTAGCAGCATCTTTCAGTACACCTAAAGTATTTCAGGCAATGGCAAGTGAAGGTCAAGTGCCTAAGGTCTTCGCTAAAATTAATGAGCGCGGTGTACCGGTTGCTTCTTTTATTTTGACGGTCGCTGTTGCGGTAATTGTTCCGATGGCATTTAGATATGATACAGCCGATATCATGGTTATCAGTGCCATGTCTCGTTTTGTTCAGTTTATTGTAGTTCCTATTGGTGTTATTCTATTCTTTAGAGATAAAGCAAAGAATAAACAAGATATTTTAGAGAGTGCAAAAAAGAATGTTGTGACAGATGTTGTCATTCCATTGTTTGCTCTGCTAATGACTTTTGTTCTTCTTTATAACTTTAACTGGGTAGGTCAATTCTCTATAAAGAGTGATGCGGGTATGGTTCCTAATTGGTGGGCCATCGGTGCGATGATTGTGGGCTTTGTAATTTTCCCATTATCAGTGATGATTTATAGAGAAAGAAAAATAAAAGCTTAAGTTTATATTCATATTCAATAATAAATATTTGTATATCATTGAGGATCATAATAAAAGCGCTCCCTTGAGCGCTTTTACCTATTAATATTATAACGCGTCAGGCTACGCTTAAACTGTGCATCATTTCATGATAATTTCTCAAACAAAAAGTAAGCACATGGTATAATGTATTTAACATGAATGAGGGGTGTCTTGTGAAAAAAAGAAAAATTAGTGTAATGGGTATTGTCGGTGCTTTATTAATTGTAATTGGTGTCGGAATGATTAGTAATCATTTGGTGAGTACCTATTTAGAGAATAAGGCAATTGATGATAAATTTAACAGCTTTATAGATCAATCTACAGCGGGTATTAATCCTGTTGAACAAGTCAATGATGATGAATTTTTTGGTGTGATCGAAATGCCAACAATCAGTGCTAAAACTCCAATTGTTCAATCTTCTAATTGGGACTATTTAGCTCAGTATGCTGTCGCTTGGGATAATCAAACTTTAGATAAAGGTAACTTTTCTATCGCGGGTCATAATGGTGAATGTGCAGCTTGTCGTTTTAGAGATGTTGCGGAATTAGAAAATGGTGACGAGATCATCATCACCACCAAAGATAAAGTGTATATTTATGAAGTGTATAAAAACTTCAATGTTCATTTTACTGACGTTTCCGTTTTAGAGAACAGTGATAAAACAGAAATCACTTTGGTTTCATGTCTTGAAGCTTATACAGATAGCCCTTATCGCGTGATTATAAAAGCGGAACTTAAGGATGCTAAAGATCGCTTATAGAAGTTAGATTAAATTAAATTATATTTAATTTCTTTAAAATCTTTTTGTGTCCAGTAACAATGCTGTAATCTTCTAAATTTTCAATTTTAACTTTGAGAAGCGTGTCCATAGGATAGGCTTCTTTTTCATATACTTTAATATTCCATGTTAGGTGAGTGAACTTGTGCTTAATTTCCATAAGTGGCTCAAGATTGTCTTGATGTCCCTCAATTTGTGGTAAGCGCATGAGTCCTTTCATGAGTCCATCGCTCTCATCATTTGAGAGATAGATATAATCCTCTTCTATGATGATAAAAACCGATTTATCATAAACAGGACTGGGTTTCTTTTTTGGAATGAAAGGCACTTGTCCTACAACTTCTCCGCGCCAACACGCGCATAAGTCTTCCAGTGGGCATCCTACACAGTTTATATTGGACGGAGTACACACAAGTGCACCCAATTCCATTAAAGCCTGCGAGAAGTCACTGGGGTGTGCTTTATTGATTGCAAGTTCATGTTTAAGCCAATCTTCAAAGAATTGATGTGCTTTTTTTGTATTCACATTTTCAGTATAGTTAAGAGTTCTAGCCATAACGCGCTTGACGTTGCCATCAACTGCAATTTCAGGTAAATCAAAGGCAATTGAAGCAATGGCACTGGAAGTATATTCTCCGATACCAGGTATTCTCATGAGCTCTTTTTTGGATGCGGGCAAAGCACCATTAAAGTGTTCCATGACAAAGTTTGCGCCTTTATGAAGATTTCGAGCACGCGAATAGTAACCCAAGCCTTCCCACATTTTTAATACTTCATCAATATCAGCTTTTGCCAAAGTTTCAATGTTTGGATAAACTTTTATCCAGTTCAAGTAGTAAGGTATCATCGTTTTGATTTGGGTTTGTTGGGCCATAATTTCTGAAACCCAAATATTGTAGGGATCTTTTTGTTGTCGGAAAGGCAAATCCCTTTTGTTTTTGTCATACCAATCCAAGAGTCTTTTTGTAAATGTCATAAGCCCATTATACACATTAAAAGGATTAAATGTTAAAGTATAAGAAAGAGAAGAGGTCTCATTATGAAGAAAGAAAGCATCTTTAGACTTGCGATAGGAATTCTATTTGTCATGTTGGGATTGATTGTTTTAAATCGTGTGGATGCCATTTGGGGCCTCATATACTATGTATCAGTTGGCGTATTGTCGCTGTTAAGTGTTTTCTACTTATATCATTTTATCAAGAAAAGAGTATGGATTGATCTACTTAAGTTAAGTGCTTCTTTGATTCTTGTCTTATCGATCATGTCTTATCAAAATATTTATATTGGTTTCTTAGCTGGTTTCTTTGGAGTGTGGGCGCTGTTTAATGCATTTGTTCATATCTTAGAACTTTATTTGGCTTATCGTGATCAGCGTCATGAGCCATTGACCAAAGTATTATACTTCTTGTTTGATTTAACAATGGGTATTCTACTAATTATAAACGGATTTCAAAACAGAAGAATTGCCAGTTTTCAAGTTGGAATTTATTTATTAGGTTATGGTTTAATTCAAGTATATGCTTCAATTACAGATAAAATTAATCTTAGAATGAGCTTACCTGTTTTCATATCAGCCATTCTACCTCCAATATTAGTTGCCAGAGTTGATAAAATGAAAAAGAAATATCCTAGTGAATTCAAAGAAATAGTTGAGCCAACTTTACCAAAACATGTATCCATATACATTCATATCAGGGACGAAGGCTACAGCAGAATGGGACACATTGATATTGGATATAATGGGGCCATCTATTCATACGGATCTTACGATGAAAATAATCGAAGTAAGAACGGCATTTACGGTGATGGTGTTCTAGTGGTTGGGAGTGAATCGGAGTTCATCAATTTCAATATTGGAACTGAAAGAAAAACGGTGTATCGTTATCTTCTAAAACTGACAGAAGAAGAATCAAATCATATTGAAAAGAAAATTGATGAACTATTTCTTAAGGCATATCATATGGATTATGTTGGTGTTGGTGATGAATACTATTTAGGAAGACTCTTAAAGGAATCAAGCACAATGGACTTTTATAAGTTTAATGATGAACCATTTAAAACATATAATCTATTCACCACAAATTGTGTTATGTTGGCTGACTACATTGTTCAATCAACAGGGATGAAACTATTTAAGATGTCAGGGGTCATTACGCCTGGTGCTTACTATTCTTACTTAGATAAATTATTGGGTATTGAGAATAGTAATGTGATTGAAAGAATGGTTTATGCTAAGAAGGAATTGAAATAA
>CBDUDQ010000081.1:0-4971 GCA_965365985.1 uncultured Erysipelothrix sp.
AGTGACTCTTGAACCTTACGGTTCATTTTATCCACTTTCTTTTGAAGTAAAACAAATCTTGGGAAACCCAGTTTAATGATATAAAGTAATACGGCTGATAATATCAGTACTGCGACGATCATGACCGTTGAGAGTTCTGGACTCACAATGTATGTCAGGATTACAGTCGATACAAGGAGCACTGGGGCTCTTACTGCCATTCTGAGCATCATCATCATGGTTCTTTGTAAGAAGTTCACATCGTTGGTTAAACGCGTGACAAGTGATGATGTTTGAAAGTTAGTCATATTCTTTAAAGAAAATGATTGAATCTTTTTAAAAATGTCTTTTCTTAAATTTAAGGCAAAGTTATTTGAGGCTTGTGATGGGAAATAAAGTCCCAACATGCCTATAGTTGCGCCTAACAAAGCAAGTCCAACCATTTTTAGACCCACAGTCTTTATGACTTCAAAGTCTTTAAAAGCAATACCAACGTCGATGATTTGAGCCATGAGTTTAATTTGATAAAGCTCAATAAGGGCAACCACACCCACAAAACCAATCCCAATTAAAGCGATGGGCATTTCTTTTTTCATGTATTTATATAGTGTCTTCATGATTGCTCACCCCTTCCAGTCCTTCTAACATTAATTTCATTAAGCGTATGGCTGTTTCTTGATCATTCAAACTCAAGGAAGCAAACATGCCATTATTAATGTGATTAAAATTCTTTTTAAGTTCTCCAACAACTTCCAGTCCTTTTTCACTGAGATAAAGCAATTTACATCGTTTATCTTCGTCTGATGCCAGGCGCTCAATAAATTCTGTGTGCTCTAAGCGTTTGAGTGTCACTGATACAGTTTCTTTAGAAACATCCAGTCTTTCAGTAAGTTCAGTTTGGGAAATGCCAGGACTCTTTTCTAACTCAAATAAAAAACGAGGTTGTCCGATATATAGATTAAATCCATCTAAATATCCTTGAACTGTGTCCCTGTGTTTTTTTCCTATTTGACGATATAAAACTCCAAGTTCTTTTTCCATATGTCTCCTTAGTTAGTCGGTTAACTAATATTATCATATAAGACATTTTATTCAAAACCTTTCGCTCAACTATTTTCGAAATATATAAAACAGGGTAATAAAAAAGACCATCATTTGATGGTCTAGCGTAAGAAAATTAACCACAGTACAAAATAAAATATTCCCAAAAGAAGCATCACAACAGGAACGATTGTGGTGAATGCCGCGATTAATATCGCAGCCAAGTCACCTTTCTCAAATTCAATTGGATTATCATCGGTTCTTTCTCTCTTTTTAAAAAGTGATTTGAACTTTCCTTCTTTTTTCATTATTTATTTTTTAAACTGCAAACTACAAAGTGTCCTGGTTCTACTTCGTACCAGTCCTCATCAGAATCAATCAAACCTGTTTGAGAGAAATTGAATTCAAATGGATCATTCAGGACTATTTTTTTCTTAGGATCTTCAATACCTAATAACTCTAAGTCAGCATCAGTGATGATGTCTGTAAGGAGGTATGCGGCAAGAAGACGTTTCGTATAAGGGTGTTTTGGGTTGTCGAATATTTGTTTAACATTTGCTTGTTCAACAATTTTACCATCATACATAACGATAACATCGTCGGCCATTTCATTGATAACACCCAAGTCATGGGTGATAAAAATGATTGAAGTACCGAATTTATGTTTTAAATCGTTCATTAATTTTAGAATTTCAGCTTGGATGATTACGTCAAGAGCTGTTGTAGGCTCATCAGCAATCAGAATCTTTGGCTGACAAGCAAGGGCCATGGCAATCATGACACGTTGACTCATACCACCAGATAATTGATGAGGGTATTGTTTCAAGACATTTTCAGCGTTAATAATCTTAACAGCTTGGAGCATCTCTAATGAGCGTTGGCTTGCTTCTTTTTCAGTCAAGTTTTGATGTAGCATCAAGACTTCACTGATTTGGTATTCTACAGTAAATACTGGGTTTAATGATGTCATTGGTTCTTGGAATATCATTGAGATATCATTACCACGAATTTTCATCAATTGGTTTTCTTTGAATTCTGAGATTTTATCTCCTGAATACCAAATTTCGCCTTCAGCAATATATTGGTTTGGTTCAAACAATTGTAGGATTGACATGGCAGTCTGGCTTTTACCAGAACCACTCTCTCCAACAATTCCTAAAGTTCTACCTTCTTTTAGTTCAAATGTGATGCCTCGAACCGCTTTAACCGTACCACGTCGTGTATTGAAATAGGTATGGAGATCTTTTACTTCAAGTATATTTTTTGTCATGTTCAATCTCTCCTTAATTTTCTAACAATCGACAAGCCACAAAGTGTCCTGGACTGATTTCTAACCAATCGCCATCAACTTCTCCGTCTTCTTCAAATCCGAAGTCGAAGTGTTTTGTATCGATATGGCCGCGTTTTTCAGCATGATATAAGTCTAATTTCTTTTGGATTTCTTTTGACTCGTCTGTACGTGGAATCGCCGCAAGCAATGCCTTTGTATAAGGATGTTGTGGGTTTGAGAATATTTGATCTGCAGGCGCGAGTTCAACTAAGTTCCCAAAATACATAACACCGATACGGTCAGAAATATATTTAACAACACCAAGGTCATGCGTAATGAACAAGTATGTCAAATTGTTTTCGTCTTTAAGATCTTGTAAGAGTTCTAGAACTTGAGCTTGAATAGAAACGTCAAGTGCACTAACAGCCTCATCACAAACCACAAATTCTGGTTTCATGGCTAAAGCTCTGGCAATCCCAATTCTTTGTCTTTGTCCACCAGAGAACTGGTGAGGATAACGGTGAATGAATTCTGCTTCTAATCCGCATTTTTCCATGATATCGATAATATAATCGTTATATTCATCTGTGTTAGGTTTTTTGAATACACCATGAGCAAGCAAACCTTCTCCAATAATTTGACCAACAGTCAAACGTGGATCCAATGAAGAATACGGATCTTGGAAAATAATTTGAATTTCTTGACGTAAACGACGCATTTCTTTGTCTTTAAGTGATGTTAAATCAATACCTCTGTCTCTTTTTGATTCAAAATAATCAAATTGAGGGTTATTGAAGCACAATGTTCTTAATTTTTCTACTTCAGCTTCCGCTTTATCAACGGCAGGTTGTAAGTTTTCAATCTCTTTATCTAAAGAATCAACTTTAGATAATAGATTTTTCTTTTCTTTTTCGTTGATTGTTACTTCAGCTTTAAGATTAGCAAATCTACGTTTAACTTTAAATTTTGCTTGTTCAGCGCGTATTTCAACTTCTTTTAGAAGTGTTGATGATACAGCGTCTAAATCTGAATGCGTCAATAAACCACCAGCAAGGCGTATAATATTTTTGTACTTGTCGACAAATTCATTTTTAGCAATATTGTGTTTATCAACTGCAATTCTGTAAGCTTCGTCCGCAAGACCATTCATTGCCGTTGAAAGTTTTTCAATTTCAGCTTTGTCTTTTTCATAGTTCGGGAATACTTTAGCAATAGATTTAACTGCTTTCTTAACATATTCTGGCATGAATTCTGCAATTGTGACGCCATAGTATAAAGAAGACCCACCGGTTGCTTCGTATAACTGAATTAATGTTCGTCCGAATGTAGATTTACCACACCCAGACTCCCCCACTAATCCTAAAGTTTCACCTTGAAGAATTTCGATGGTGAGGTCCTTATTAGCTCGGACATATTTTTGTTCACGCTGAAGTACAGATTTCTTCTTGATGGGGAAGTATTTCTGTAAATTTTCAACTCTGAACAAGACTTTTTTAGTATTTGTCATAATTAGCTACCACCTTATTTATTTCTAGTTTATTTTTCATTTGATTTAGGATCCAACGCTTCACGAAGGCCATCACCAACTAAGTTAACACTCAACGCAGCAAATAATACTGCCAGCGCTGGGAACAACCATCTCCACCAGTAGACTTCGATAACTCTTGAGTCTTGTGACCCAATTAACATGTTACCCCATGAAGGTTGTGGTAATGCGACACCAAATCCAAGGAAAGACAATCCGGACTCAGTTAACAATGTACCAGCATAGCTTAAAGTCATGCTTACAATAATGATATTTACAACACTTGGTAAAATATGTTTCATGATAATTGTTTTATTTGGTAGTCCAAGTGCACGAGCAGCCAAGACAAAGTCTTTCTCACGCTCAGCAAGGATTTGTCCACGAACCAGTCTTGCAAGACCAGGCCATGATAGCACCCCAAGAATTACCATGATCATTGCTAATTTTTGAGATTGATTTAATACACCACCAACAATTGTCGTTAAAGTAATCGCTAACGGCAAGAATGGGAATGAGTTGATAATCTCAGCGATACGCATTAATAAGTTATCAATGAAGCCACCGTAGAATCCTGAAATAAGACCCACTGTAACACCAATGAATGTACTGATTAAAACTGCGATTGCCCCAACGAACATCGTAATACGTCCACCATGTAGTAAACGAACACCGATGTCACGACCATAGTCATCTGATCCCAATAGGAATCCTCTGTTACCCCAAGTATGAACTGATCCATCTTCTGCAGTCGCAAAGTTTTGGAAGAATTCAGAGTTGATTTCAACGACTTTTTTGCCATCTAATGAACTGGGAACATTTGATTGTCCATATTTATTGCTACCCCAAGAAACAACTGAACCATCATCTAAGATTGCGTTAAAGTTGTAACGACCACCAGAGATTGCAGTTACAGTTTTTCCTTCAAGTTCAGCAGGAACTAAGTGTAGACCGATTGCATCTGAGTCACCCCATGCATATAATTTACCTTGGTCATCCAGAGCTAAACCATTATTTTGGCCTGCAGATACTTGAACTACTTTAACAGTTCCATCAGTTAATTCTTCAGGAATGCCAGCAATTTGAGTACCCTTTTGTCCAATACTTGCAACAGTACCATCTTCAAGAAGTAAGATCATGTTAAATGCTGTAGCACTTG
>CBDUDQ010000082.1:0-4937 GCA_965365985.1 uncultured Erysipelothrix sp.
AAAAAAGGTAAAAGAAAAAGTATGACCTGGAATAATTTATCCGGGGTCATACTTTTTTCTTTGCTTATTTAAGTTCCTTGGATGTTTCGATTGTTTTGGAAAAACTGAAATACTCCAATACCAATGAGTACAAATATTCCTATTAGAGCGACCATATGAGTATGTTCTTTGTAGATTGCGAAATAAGCCCAAATAACTGGAAAAACTAGAATCATATTTTTAGTTCTAATGCTGATGAAGAATACAATGACCAGTGATACTCCAAGAATGATGTTGGTCCAAGTTTGTGGATCCAAACCAAAACCCATCCATTTTGCTTGAACCAATGTTGCGGCAATATTAACAACAGTCGCAATCAATACCCAACCCGCATACATACCGAAGGTTAAGGGTAATAAAATTTTTGGAAGTAAATCGATATTTTTAAGTTTTCTAATGATTTCAGTTAGTGAAACTAAGAGTAATAGAATGAAAAGAGTAGAAAGTGGCAGATTTAAGTAAAGGAAACTGATGTTCCATAAAATATTTGCTAAACATGAAATCCAAAATAAGTATGTGATTGACTGAATTACTTCATCATACTCTTTTTCTTTATTTCTAAATATCATCATCCCCAATGAGATGAAAACTAAAAGATAGATGACTCCCCAAATACTGAAAGCGAATGTCGCTGGTGTGATCAGGGTGGGAAACATTTCAGAAACATCTTTCTGAGTTAAATTATTGAATAGACCTGTAACACTGAGGTAATTGACGGCTAAGACTGAAATAAATGCGAGTAAACTAATCCAAGATTTTGTTTTATTTTTCATATTGATTGGGCTCCTTTTGTTTAATTTATTATAACACAGCTTCATTTCATTGTGTAAATGGTCGCATTCTTATGTCTCAGTAGAAATATAGTGTATTATTAAACTATGTGAAAATCATCACGTATTATACAAACTTTTCAGTAAAACTTTGTGAGAGAATACCAAAGTTTCACACTTTTTGACTTAAATAACCAATAAAACGATTTTTATCATTTTATAATGATGATGATTATGATCAAGCACTTACAAGTTTATTTGTAGATTGATAAAGTATATTTAGACAGTAAAACTTTTTGTGATTTAATACAAAAGTTTTCTTTCGTAGAAATAGTAAATAAGGGCTTAAATTGCACTTTTATATTTTGATTATTTTTTAAATATTAGTTTATTGATTGTAATCATTTCAAAAGTTGCTTGAGGTTTTTTTTAAAAAAAACAGTTTAATTCGTAATTATTCCAAGAGTAAAAACCTGCAAAAAAGCAAATCGATGGCATCCTTTTGTGAACCATGGTTTACTTGTTAACATCAAGAAAATTTAAAAAAGTTTTCATGTCAGCGACGCACATCAATACAAAACAGGGTCTCTTGTAAGCATTGGACATTAAGTTCATGGGAGTGTTTACAAGCATTGCTAAAGGATGCAAACATTTTGGAAAGAATCATGTCCAATTTAAAAAACTTTACAATGGATTCTTGTTCTTAAAGGTAAAAGTGGGTCTTCTGGGCAATATTTTGCTAAAAGAGTTTTAGAAATAAAAAAGAGGAAAAGAAAAGAGGATTTCAATTATGAGTCAGAGAATTTTAATTGTTGGAGGCGTTGCTGGAGGCGCATCAGTCGCGGCAAGAGCCCGTCGTATTGATGAAGCATCTGAAATCATCATGTTTGAAAGAGGGCCACACGTTTCGTTTTCTAACTGTGCCTTGCCATATCATTTAAGTGGGATTGTTGCGGATAGTGATTCATTGGTTTTAATGTCACCTGAACAATTTAAAGCACAATACAATATTATTGCACAAACCAATTCAGAGGTGGTATCTATTAACCGTGAAGCCAAAACGATTCAAGTTAAAAATGTTATTACTGGAGAAATTGTGGATGAAGCTTACGATAAACTTGTTTTATCTCCTGGCGCAAAACCAATCAAACCTCAAAGCATTCAAGGTGTGAATTCAGATCACGTCTTCACAGTTCGTAATGTGGTTGATATTAAAAATGTTCAAAGCTACATTGATGCCCATGATGTAAAAACTGTCAGCGTAATTGGCGGTGGATTCATTGGTGTTGAAGTGGCTGAAAACTTACAAATGGCTGGTAAAAAAGTACATTTAATCGAAGCAATTGATCAAATTATGAGTCCATTTGATGCTGATATGGCCCAAATTCTTCACAAAGAAATGATGGATCACGGAATTAACTTGGTATTGAGTGATGGGATTAAAGCCATAACTGAAACTCAAGTTGAGTTGGCTTCAGGTAAAATCCTAGAAAGTGACATGGTAGTAATGGCCATTGGTGTAATGCCAGAAACATCATTGGCAGTTGCATCAGGAATAGAACTTGGTGAAACAGGTTCAATTGCTGTGGATCATAACTACCTAACAAATGATAAGAATATTTATGCTGTTGGTGATGCGATTGAAGTACATCATAAATTAACAAATAAAAAAACAAGACTTGCACTTGCCGGTCCTGCACAACGCCAAGCACGTGCCGCTGCGGATCACATGTTCGGTATTCCTCATCAAAATAAAGGGGTTATCGGAAGTTCAGTAGTTCAAGTATTTGACCTTGCCGCAGCTTCAACAGGACTCAATGAAAAAATGGCTCAAAAAGAAGAATTTAATTATGATGTTGTTTACATCATTCCTGGAGACATGGTGGGCTTAATGCCAGAAGCCAACCCGATGCATTTTAAATTAGTGTTTGAAGTCCCTACAGGACGCATTTTAGGAGCTCAAGCCATTGGTAAAGGTAATGTTGATAAGCGCATAGATGTTATTGCGACTATGATAACTATGAATGGAACTCTTGAAGATCTTAAAGAATTAGAATTATGCTACGCGCCACCGTTTGGCACAGCAAAAGATGTTGTGAACTTTGCGGCGCTGGTTGGTTTGAATTTGCTTCATAAAAATCATTCGCAAGTTCGTGTTTCTGAAGTTCGTGGTTTGGTTGAATCGGGTGCGTTCATTGTAGACGTTCGTGAACCACACGAATACGAAAAGGGTTCTCTTACAAGTTCGGTGAACATTCCTTTAAGTCAAATTCGTGATCGCATGAATGAGATTCCTCATGATGTTCCTGTGTACCTACATTGCCGTTCGGGTCAAAGAAGTTATAATGCTGTTATGGCACTTCAAAACTCTGGATACAATAATGTTGTCAATATCTCGGGTTCATTTTTAGGTATTTGTTTGCATGAATACTTTAAAGACCAAGTAAGTGGTAGAGACAAAATTGTAACTGAATATAACTTTAACTAGTTTCTAATCAAAACTTAAATCGTTTGGATATCTTGTCCCCTAATTCGGTTATGGCTTGGTACTTTCTTACTTTATATGTATTAAAACATTGATGTCTTCATCAATATAAAGCCTCCTTTTTAGGGGGCTTTATTGTAGTGTTTATTCGCATAGTTTATGATTTGAAAAATATAAAGTCTGGATGGAAAAACTATGAAAGTTGAAAGTATGGCATTAAGAATTACATATTTTTTATTTATTAATTAAGATTTCGTTTTATTTTTGTTTTTAAAGTTACATTACTCTTTTATTTTTTGCTTAAGGTGGTTATATTTAAGTGACTTGGGTATAATGAACGAAAGGAAGTGATTTATGAAACTGTCTCCAATGAAACTCTTATACGCGTTCATCCTCATCGTTTTATTGGGATCACTCTTCATTGACCCGTTTGATGTGTTTATGGATGGGCTCAAACAAATTATTGTGCAATCTGATGTTCTTGTCAGCGACTATTTTGAAATTGGTGGAATCGGTGCCAGCCTTTTTAATGCCTCTCTCTTGGCTATGGGTTCAGTCATATTAATACGAATCTCTAAAGCTCCCATGAATGGGTATGTTTTGACTTCAGTAATGATGATGGCGGGTTTTGGCTTATTTGGTAAAAATATCGTGAATGTCATACCCATAATTTTAGGCACTTATATCTATTCTTACTATAGTTCAGAAACATTTGGAGATGTGGTTCATATTGGTTTGTTATCTACCAGTTTTTCTCCGATTGTTACTGAAATTATGTTTGTGATTGATATGGATCCAACCGTAAGAGTGATTTTGGCTGTCGCAGTAGGCATGTCAGTTGGCTTTATCATTACACCGATTTCTCGGCATTTGTTCAGGGTGCACAAGGGTTTTAGTTTGTATAATATAGGGTTTTCTATTGGTTTGTTGAGTACATTGTATGTATCTCTAATGAAATCCTATGGCTTTATTACTTATCAACGTTTAATCTTAAGTTCTGGTAACAATCAAACCATGAGTGTGTTCTTAGTCTTGTTGTTTTTTCTAACATTTGCTTATGGCGCATATTATACTGATTTTAAATTCGCTCGATTGCGAATGTTGTTTAAGGAATCTGGATATGGAAACAATGATTTCATAGTTAAATATGGTTTGGGAACTTCAATGATGAACATGGCTATTAATGGTCTGGTGGCTTGGGCATATGTGGTTTTCATAGCAAAAGGACAATTGAATGGACCATCTATTGGTGGTATTTTAACAGTTTATGGTTTTGGTGGTCTGGGTAAACATGCACGAAATATATTGCCGATTTTCGTAGGGGTATATTTAGGAGGAATTACGCAAATTTGGGATATACACGAAACAAGTGGTTTATTCGCAGCTTTATTTGGCACTGCTTTGGCACCAGTTGCAGGAAGATTTGGATTTATCATGGGCGTCATCGTCAGTTTCGTTAATTCTTCAGTGGTTCTTAATTCAGGAATCCTACACGGAGGCATGAATCTTTATAATACTGGTTTTTCTGCGGGTCTTGTGGCTGCAGTTTTGCTTCCCTTAATGGAAATGATTCAGCGAAAAAGAACAGGGGTCACTTAAATGATCTTTAAAATTATTGGTTTATTCTTTATAATTTTGGCAGG
>CBDUDQ010000083.1:0-4778 GCA_965365985.1 uncultured Erysipelothrix sp.
CATCATGCCACGGCCCATAATAAAGTTATAGCCTTTATTATAAGTTAAAAACAAACGTTCTTTAGCACGCGTAATTGCGACGTACATTAAGCGGCGTTCTTCTTCAAGTCCCCCTCTTGAGTCTTGCATTGAGTTTCGGTTGGGGAAGATGTCCTCAGCCACACCGACAATGATGACATTTTCAAATTCCAGTCCTTTAGCAGAGTGAACGGTCATTAATCGAACATGGTCATCTGCCAAGACTTCATTGCGATCTCCATAAAGAGAAACCATTTGAATATAGTCGCTCAAACCGGCTTCTTCATAATTATTTTCAAAGTAATTGGCATCGCTCATGAGTTCAAGTAAGCTTTCAATGCGCTCTGGCTCATCTTTCTTTTCATACATTTCGCGTATCCCAGCTAGATCCATGATGATGTTGATCATTTCAGCAATTGAATATTTCTCCGATACTTTCTTTAAGTATTCAATGAGTTCAACATAAGATGTGACTGCCTTGTTGGCCATTTGATGTTGGACATCATAAAGCATGGCAGAATAGATGTTGGTTTCCAGTTGTTCTGACTTGGCAAGATAATCATCCAAAGCTTTAGGACCAATGCCTCGTGGCTTCGCTCCAATGGATCGACGCAAAGCCAAATCATCATTGTGAGTGACCATGCGTAAAAATGACATCATGTCTTTAACTTCAGCATGGTCATAGAATCGTTGTCCCCCATAAATTGCATAGGGAATGTGTCGGGCCATCAAGACCTTTTCTAATGAACGGGATAAATAGTTGGATCGGTATAATACTGCCGTATCCAAATACGTATCGCCGTTTTCTTTGAGTTCAAGTATTTTTGAGACAACCCAGTAAGCTTCTGCTTCTTGATCATCAAGACCAATGACAGAGACTGGGACTTCAGATTCTTTGTTGGCAAACAAATCTTTTTCTGGTCTGTTTTTATTGTATTGAATGAGTTTATTCGCGGCATTCAAAATATTTTGAGATGAGCGGTAGTTTTGATTTAAAACAATGGTTTCAGTATCAGGATAATCATGTTGAAAATCAGATATGAAATCAACATTGGCCCCGCGCCACGTATAGATCGTTTGGTCTGGATCCCCAACCACATAGAGTTGGTTTTCTTGACCTGCAAGAGATTGGATGATGCCGTATTGTATCGCATCAACATCTTGAAACTCATCCACTAAAATCACTTTGAATTTTGATTGCCATTTAGAACGAATCAAAGGGCTTCTTTTTAATAATTTATTGACTTCAATTAAAAGGTCATCAAAGTCCAATGCCATTAATTCTCTAAGTCGCGTTTCATAAAGTTCATAAATAAACGCCTTACGGGTTTCGATCATGTCATGCCCTGCCATTAATTGTGCGGCTTCAGGTGTGATGTTGGATATTTTACTTGAAGAAATGAAGTTTAAAACCTCGCGAAAACTCAATTCTTTTCGGTCATATTCATATTTACGATAGATTTCACGCATGATGGTTTGTTGGTCAGATGTATCAATGATTGTAAAGTAACGAATGAGACCCAAGGCCTCATGTTCTTCTCTGATGATACGGACACACAAAGAGTGAATGGTTGAAGCTTGGACGTAAGAGGCTGACTCTATCATGCCTTCCATTCGTTCTTTCATTTCATTTGCTGCTTTATTGGTAAATGTGATGGCACAGATTTCCCATGGCTTCACGTGTTTATCTTGGATTAAATGCACGATGCGCGACGTTAAAACCCGGGTCTTACCACTCCCGGCGCCTGCAATGATGCGTAGATGTTTTGATTCGCTGTATACAGCTTCTTTTTGTTCTTTGTTTAATTGATTGATTGAATTCATTTTATCACCACGATTATTATATCATAAGATTGTGTCGACCCAAGATTTAAACTATAATGGTGATGAGGTAAATTATGAGAAAAACAAACGCATGGCAATCCTACGAAGTTTTGGATGCAGGATCATTCAAAAAAGTAGAAAGATACAACGATTTTATCATCCAAAGACCAGAAAAAACGGCCTTTTGGAAATCACACCAGAACTTTAATAAATTCGACGCAGTTTATGAAGAAAAATGGGCAATTTTTAACAAGAAATTAAAAGAACAAGTCATCGAATACAAAGACATGAAATTCTTAGTCGACTTCAAAGATTCCCAACAAACCGGAATATTCCCTGAACAAGCAATCAACTGGGATTGGATGAGAAAGGTCATGAAAACAAAAGAAAATAAAGAACTTAGAATTCTAAACCTTTTTGCTTATACAGGCGGCGCCACAGTGGCTTGCGCGATGGAAAATGTTGAGGAAATCGTTCACATTGATGCGCTTAAATCAGCCAACGAATGGGCAAAGAAAAACATCGAACTCAACAACTTAGAAGACAAAAAAATTAGATTCATCGTTGAAGATGTCATGAAGTTTCTAGAACGCGAAATCAGACGCGGCAGAACCTACCACGGCATCATCATGGATCCCCCAAGTTTTGGACGTGGACCCAAAGGTCAAAAATGGACCATTGAAGACCAACTCCCTAAACTCATCAATAAAGCAATTGAACTCTTAGATGAAGATGCCTTGTTCTTAAGCATCAACACCTACACCACTGATTTGAACCCTAAGAAAGTACAATCTCTCCTAAGTGATCAACTCAGCCAACACGGACTGCCACTGAACATTCATTCAGATGAAATTGGACTCATCATTAAAAGCACTGGAAACACATTACCATGTGGTGTCAGTACAAGATGGTGTTCTGATAAGAACAGTCTATAACTAAACAAATCAAGAATATACGTTATAAATAAAATAACCTGTACAAGAATCATTGATTCTCGTACAGGTTATTTTTATTTTTTTCTTTCTCATTCCGATACCATATCCCAGCAAATGAGCAAAAGAAATTTATTTAACTTTTCTATTTTTGGAATGTCCACTAAAGTGTGACCCTTCCAGAATAAATCAATTATTATTTAAATGTAAGGATAAACCTAATAATCAATATAAATCATCATTGATTATATTATTTTTTCATTTCTTTTAGGATGTCTCCAGCTTTAATGAAGATACCTGCAAGTAAAAATATTTTTGAAAATTCTATAATAATTCCAAGAACCACATTAAACACCCCCCCCTAAATCTAATAGAATATAATTATATCACATCATTATCATTGTATAACCCCTAACATTATAACGACAGTATCAAGGAGCGATTAACACACGAAAATTATATTCATTCACTTAAGGAAGGACCGCTTCTTTTAAAATCAACTTTTCAATCGCAACTTGAACTTCAATAATTACTGCATCTACTGTTTCTTGAGTCTCGAATCATCTAGTATTAATTCTTTGGCTTGTGCTAAAACTGATTTTAGTTCTTCTACACCCAAACTTTCGTATTGTGCTCCTTCAAGATTTGAAATTTAATTGATTAATGCTTATGGTTTTACCTTAACGATCTCAAGATCAGTTTCTTTTTTCTCAGATACTTTGATGATGAGTGAACTCAGTGCATCGAGTTCAATCTTATTTGATTCAATAAGACCCTCAATCCCTTTTAGATTAACAACTACCCCGTTACTGATGATTGTTGCTTTATCAAGATCAATGACTTCAGAGTCAAAGTTAATGGTTCTTGCATTCTCATCAGCATTGACAAACAAGTAGTAGATGTCGCCGTTAGCCTTCGAGATATTTTTCATCGCCAAGACCAAATCTTCATTTTGAATGTCCTTGCTTTCAATGCGAGAAACATACTTATCAATATCCGCTCTGAGATCATATGAGAAGGCATCGGTCGACCTTCTTAGTGAGATCATGCCTTTCATGTGGTTTTTAGTCAGAACGTTTTGAGGATATGCTTTTTCATCCATCACTTTGTTCCAATCAAATCTGTTGATGATGTCGCTGGAATCATATGAGTCATGAATGAAGTAAGGATTTTCAAACGGCTTTCCAGCTACATCAACCATATAAGTTGATTTGTAAGGAACTGAATCACTCAAAGCTAAAAACTGTTTTGTTCGTCCATACTCTTGTCCCCCATGTAAGAAGATCGTTCCTTGAGCAGTTAAAATCATGGTATTACCCAATCGTACCCGCTTCAGTATTTCAGAATTATGTTTTGAAGGATCTTTTTTAATGGACTGTGCAATGACATCATAAAGAGTCAAGTTGTCGTGTGCTGCGATATATTGAACCACATCCCCTGCATCATCCGCAATAAAATTCCCAGGATTACCCACCATATTTTGATAAATGGTATTCATATTTCGTTTGCCATTGCTTAAGAAACGAGCTTGACCCAGACTACTGAAACCAGATTTAAGTTCATTCCTGATTTCGTCTGAGAAACTTCCCACTGCATCTGTATTCTTCATCCAATGTTGATCAGCACCCTGAAGAGGCTCACCCTCATCACCCGCATAAGTAATCCATCCTTCACCAATCATGAGTATATTTGGATTCAGTTTCTTTGATCTTTCAAAAGCAATTTGAATGGTTTGTGCGTCATGGTCACCCATCATGTCAAAACGGAAGCCATCTACTTTATACTCAGCCACCATGTATAAGATTGAATCAATCAAGACACGGCGACTCATTAAGTGACTGGTCCCAAGACGTCCCCCACCAAAACTGGTACGAGAACTCCCATCAGCATTCATGAAATGATAATAGTTGGGTTCTAAATCTTCGAATATGGAGACACTGGCAGTATGATTATAAACCACATCCAAGATGATGCCCATCCCTCTTTTATGAATTTCATTCACCA
>CBDUDQ010000084.1:0-4748 GCA_965365985.1 uncultured Erysipelothrix sp.
GTTTACGTCCATTACTGTTCCGCAGTCGTTTTTGTTGTTGCTTTCTTGTAGTTAAGTATCTTAACTAAGATAGAAAAAGAAAAAAGATGCCAAAAGAAGAAGAGACATTTGGAAGTGACCCATTTTGTGTTAATTTTCTCATTTTTATAAACTTATTTACTAAATCTCAAACCCTTTTATAAGTGTGGCTGATTGTTGAGCATGCTCTTTAAATAAAATATTTTGCGGCATTAAGTCAGTTGCTTCATTCATTTCTTTTAAGGCTTCTTCGTGTCGTCCCAAAGTTCTAAGGCTGTTTGCCTTGTGAAACTTGTAGTCTACACGCTTTGGATTCTTATCTAGGAGTTGGTCCATAAGCTCAATTGCTTGCTCGTGACGTCCCAGTTCTCTTAAATAATTTGATTTATGATATTTGAAATAGTCTTGATCATTAAGATCATAGTAATCAATTGCTTTTTCAACGTTCTTTTGCTTGCGTTCTAAATTGGCAAGATAGAATGCAAATTGGGCATCTTGTACTAAGCCTTGTTCATAGTTTTGTTTTGCATGAATCAAATCATCCAATCTTTCATAGGTATATCCCAAATAATAAACTTTCTTTAAAGAGTCCTCTTTTTTGTCTAGCTCAAATAAAGCTGTTTCTAAGGACCCTTCCCTGATTAATTTTCTGATGGATTTAAAGTCATCTTGATGTTCGTTGTTAAGAATTTGAATGACTGCTTCTTGTTTATTCTCTAGTGCATAATCCATGCTTGATTTGTTTTCAAAATCTTTTATTTTAGGATCTGCGCCGTGTTCAATCAGTTCACGAATGATGTCTTGATAAAGAAATCCGCCATCTCCTAAGATTACAGTTTCCAATAAAGCAGACCAAGCCAATCGGTTTTGGTAATTAACTGGAACACCATAGTCGAGCGCCAATTGCATTGTTTTAAGAAATCCCTTTTCACTTGAAGGAATGAGGGCAGTCCCACCAAAACGGTTGGTCTGATGTTTGTCTGGTTTATATAAGCACATCAATTCAAATATTTTATCGAACCCATTCGCTGCTGAAGCTATGAACGGTGATAATTCTGTAATATCTTTTTGACTTGAATCAAATCCAAATTGGAGTAAGAGTGCTGTTAAATTAAAGTTATTCTTTAAACTTGAAACCATCAGGGGTGACTGTTTGAGATCGTTCACGACAAGAGAAAGATTAATTCCGACTAGTCTTTCTAGTTTTTTTTCTGTTTCTTTAAGGTCTTCTTTCTCAACAGCTTTAAATATTTCTTGATATTCCATAAGGAGTGCCTCTCTTCTTTGAGTTATATTACTGAATTTAATTTAGATATATATTGCAGGTACCTTTAAAAAGAGCAGAATTCCATAATCGGAACTCTGCTCTTTTTAGTAATTATTTTTTTGCGATTGCATGGACTGATTTCATTTTGATCATGTTATTATCTTCATCATAATCAACATCCAGTACATAGCCCAATCCGTTGGGTGTATCAATTTTTCTAAAATCAGAGAACGGTCTGTGATCCAAGAAAATCAATAATGCTTTGATAACACCTGAATGACAAACGATGGTTGCGCTGTCCAGATTATCTTCTTTTAGGTCTTTTAGAATTTTTTCTACTTGAGAAACATTACGATACGCAAATTCAGAAATGGTTTCCCCATTTGCAGTACGTTCGTTTAAACTAAAGCCATCAAAGAAATGAGGTGTCTGTGAATCGCCTTTAAGGTTCTCATAATCACCAAAGAAAATTTCTCTCAATGATTCGTATTTTGCGTCAAGTTTATGTTCATCACCAAACAAGACTTCGAAGGTATGCGTACAACGAACTAAATCAGAGCTAAAATAGCGATCTGTTTCAGGATAGTAGTACTCTTCCTTATAACGCTCAAGTTCCTTAATTCCGGTATCTGTGAGCTCAACATCTGTCCAGCCACTGTACGTTCCTTCTAAGTTTCCTTGAGAATATCCATGTCTTACCAATACTAGTTTCATAATTACACACTCTTTTCTACTTAACTATCTTAACTTAAAACCGTCCCATTTGCCACTTCGCCACCCGTGACAAGGTTCATTGAACCTTCGTCTTCAACAGCAAGAAGCATGCCATGTGACATTTCGCCTCTGAAGTTATGTGGTTTTAAATTTACAACAACAACAATTTTTTTATCTAATAATTCTTTTTCTGTAAAGTTATTGACCAGTGAACTGACAATTTGAATTTCTTTATTGCCAATATTCACTTGAAGTAGATATAACTTGTCCGCTTTTTTATGTTTCTCAACTTTAACAATCGTTCCGGTCTTCATGATTACTTTTTTGAAGTCATCTAAAGTAATTTCATCGTATGTTTCTTCTTCAATTTCTTCTTCTTCGAAAACTAATTTCTCTAAAGTTTCTTTCATGTCCAGTCTTGCAAAGATAATTTCTGTTTTCTCGATGACTTTATGATTGAGTTCAAATAAACCAAATGTTTTACCATCCTCAAAAGATCTGTGAGTGGTTTTAATTTGATCTAAAATCTTGTTTGCAGTTTCAGGAATGAATGATTCTAGAGCGATTGCGCCAATGCGCACACATTCAACTAAGTTATAAAGAACGGTTTGTAGTCTCTCTTGAGTATCTTCATCCTTAGCCAAAGCCCAAGGTGTTGTTTCATCAATATATTTGTTTGCACTTCTAAACAGTGAAACAATTTCAGAAATTGCATCCGCGACATGGAATGTTTCCATTTTCGCACTGACATTGTCAATTAAGCTTGCTGCTTGAGCGATGAGTGCATCATCAATGGGTTCGTTCACATCACTGACAGATAAACTTCCATCAAAATACTTATTAACCATTGAAACACTGCGATTTACTAAGTTACCAATAATATTGGCAAGATCCGTATTGATTCTTTCAATCATCAACTCAAAAGTTAAATGACCATCTCTTTCAAAAGGCATTTCATGAAGCATGATGTATCTTAATGCATCCACACCAAATACTTCTGCTAAATCATCAGCATAAACCGCATTTCCTTTTGATTTACTCATCTTGGCATCACCCGTTAATAACCAAGGGTGTCCAAAAATTTGTTTTGGTAATTCTAAATCCAATGCCATTAATAGAATTGGCCAATAAATGGTATGGAATCTTAGAATGTCCTTACCAATAACATGAACGTCTGCTGGCCAGAAATTTTTAAAGTTTTCACCATGATTGCCATCAACATCATAACCAATACCCGTAATATAGTTGGTCAAAGCATCAATCCAAACATACACAATGTGCTCAGGATCAAAATCAACACCAATTCCCCAAGTAAAGCTGGTTCTTGAAACCGCTAAATCAGGAAGAGGTTCTGATAAGAAGTTTTTAAGCATCTCATTCTTTCTTGACTGAGGCGCAATGAAATCAGGATTGTCTTTAATGTGAGCCAATAAACGCTCTTGATAGGGTTCTAACTTAAAGAAATAACAAGATTCTGTTTGTCTTTCAAGTTTCGCACCACAATCAGGACACAGGCCATCTTCTACCTGTAAGTCAGAATAGAATGATTCATCCGCTTTACAGTACCATCCTTCATAGACGCCCTTATAAAGATCCCCTTTATCAAACAGTTTTTTAAATATTTTCTTCACTTCATCTTTATGATAGGTATCTGTGGTTCTTACAAATTTATCATATGACACATTCATCAGATCAAACAAACCACGAATCACCCCAGCAACATCATCGACGTATGCTTGCGGTGCCATATTATTTTCAATTGCGTTGTCTTCAATCTTTTGACCATGCTCATCTGTTCCTGTTTGAAAATAAACATTATAGCCTTGTGCGCGCTTGTATCGAGCCATCGCATCCGTTAAAACAATTTCATAAATATTTCCAATATGTGGCTTTGCTGAAGTATACGCAATGGCCGTTGTAATGTAATAATTTTCTTTATTTTTCATAATTTCCTCCAATTAAATAAAAAACACCCATCCGAAAAGGATGAGCGTGCTCATGGTACCACCTTAGTTCGATTGTATTTTGCAATAACAATCCTCTTAGAGTCATTGACTCCATCTGCGCTAACGGGCAGTCCCGGTATAACTTAAATAAGTTCAGCTATACAACTCCAAGGCCATTTTCGATTGTTTTCCAATTGTCTTTTCTCACCACACAAGACATCTCTTTGAAATATTAAACAACTTACTTCCCTTTTCCACGCTTTCCTTAATTATCATTTAAAGCCACCTCATTGTCAAGGACAAACCCTCAAATCCAAAGCGGCCAAAAAGAAAAGAACATCAATTTACTGAATGTTCTTTTTTTGCTAAACATGATTGGCAAATGCCTTCGAATGTCAGCTCATGAATTAAGACCAATGCACCCAAACTTTCTTGTACTTGTTTGTTTAAATTTTCTTTATAAGGTAAATCTAAATCTTGAATTTTGTCACACTCTACACAACGAAAATGATAATGATCATGAAGATTCTTATCATAGATAAAACCGAGTTCAGGATGTCTGACACGGTTAATTTGTTTGTTGTCATATAAAGTGTTGAGATTTCGATATACTGTCGCAATCCCAATCTTTACATCTTGTTCTTTTAATTTTGAATGAATCTGGTCGGCAGTCATATGTCCTGATGAATTTTGAATCAATTCATATATCTCTGCGCCTTGTTTTGTTAGTTTTATACTCATGTTATCACCCTTGTTATTATAACACATTTTTTAACAATTCAATTGTGCACGCGTTTCACAGA
>CBDUDQ010000085.1:0-4737 GCA_965365985.1 uncultured Erysipelothrix sp.
ATCATCAGTTCTCATTGATTTTAATTCCTTTGTTGATGCTCTTGATTATTTTCTCAATGATGTATGATGAAAAAACACCTTTAGTAGGGTTTGATCAGACTTTCGCTAAATTTGCGATGGCAGTTATGTTCGCTACTTCCGGAATGGGATTCCCTAAATTCTTAGAGCTTCATAAGTTGTATAAAAAATATAAGTTGCCTAAGAGCACAGAAGAAGATAATGAGAAAAATAAAAATAAGAAAAATAAAAAGTAATCCAGTAACATTTAAATAAATGACGAAAAATAATTTTTCAATAGAAAAAAGGATCCCAAACAGGATCCTTTTTCTTATTTATTTGATCTTTTCTAGTGCTTCATTACACCAAGAACTTTAACAGTAAGATTGTCATCAAGATAATCTAAGACAATTTCTTGGTCTTCAGTAATTTCTTGAGACAAAATTGTTTTCGCAAGTGCTGTTTCAATTTCTTGTTGGATGAATCGCTTCATGGGTCTTGCACCATAAACGGCGTCACTTCCTTTTTCAACAACCCTTTCAATTACTATCTCTGTAAAACTTAGATTTAAGTTTCTTAACTTTAATCTGTTTTGTAATTCATGCATGAACTTTCGAGCAACATCTTTAAGCACATCTGCACCCAAAGCATTAAAAACAATCAGTTCATCAATTCTATTAATAAATTCTGGTTTAAAGGATTGTTCAACACTCTTAATATAGTGCTCTTTTCTTTTAACAGAATCAGTATCAAATGCGTATTGTGACCCAATGTTAGAAGTCATGATGATGATGGTATTTTTAAAATCAACCGTCACCCCTTTTGAATCTGTTAACTGCCCTTCATCTAGAACTTGAAGGAGCACATTGAACACATCAGGATGGGCTTTTTCTATTTCATCCAATAAAATGATTGAATAAGGTTTTCTTCTTACACTTTCAGTCAATTGTCCTCCTTGTTCATATCCTATATATCCTGGAGGTGCACCAATCATTCTTGCTACTGAGTGCTTCTCCATATACTCAGAC
This sequence comes from uncultured Erysipelothrix sp., assembly GCA_965365985.1. Taxonomy (GTDB): domain Bacteria; phylum Bacillota_I; class Bacilli_A; order Erysipelotrichales; family Erysipelotrichaceae; genus Erysipelothrix. The sequence goes on from CBDUDQ010000085.1 coordinate 1,026, forward strand.
ATATCAATACGAATGATGTTATCAGCATCATCAAAGAGGTTTTGTGCCAGTGATTTGGCGAGTTCTGTTTTCCCAACACCAGTAGGTCCTAAGAACATGAAACTGGCTAAAGGTCTTGATTCATCCTGTATTTGTGCTTTTGAGCGCAGGACCGCATCACTTACTAACGTGAGTGCGTCATTTTGACCTTTCACGCGTTTTCTTAATCTGTTTTCAAGATCTAATATTTTTGATCTTTCTGAGTCTTTAAGTCTATTAATATCAATATGAGTCCATTTTGAAACTATTTCAGCAATTAAATCTTCATTAACTATTTCTTGTATCAAACTCGATTCTTTATCTTCTTTATTTTGATCATTTAATATTTTCTCTAAATTTGGAATTGTTTCGTATTGAAGTTTTGCTGCATCTTCATAACGCGCTTCGTTTTGAGCGTTTTCAAATTCTAGTTTTGCTTTTTCTAAATTTTCTTTAACATTCTTATTGGCATCAATTGTTTCTTTTTCTGAAACCCATTTTGTATAGAGGTGTTGGTGTTCTTCTTTTAGATTACTTAGTGATTCTCTAATTTCTTCAACCCTCTCAATGCTCTTATCACTGGTCTCTTTTTTTAATGCCATTTCTTCTATTTCTAATTGACGAATTTTTCTTTCTAATTCATCTATTGATTCTGGCATTGATTCGATTTCAACACGGATTGATGCACAAGCTTCATCAATTAAATCAATTGCTTTGTCTGGTAAGAAACGTCCAGAAATATATCGATCAGATAATTTTGCAGCCGCAATAATTGCCTCATCCAAAATTTGAACACCATGATGGGTTTCAAATCGGTCTTTTAAACCTCTAAGTATTGAGATTGTTTCTTCAATGCTTGACTCATCTACCTGAATTCTTTGGAATCTTCGTTCTAATGCAGCGTCTTTTTCAATGTATTGTCTGTATTCGTTGAATGTTGTGGCTCCAATTGCATGAAGTTCACCGCGGGCTAACATTGGTTTAAGAAGGTTAGCAGCGTCCATGGATCCTTCTGATTTACCTGCACCCACTAAATTATGAATTTCATCGATAAACAGAATGATGTTACCAGAGGCAGCTTGAACTTCTTCTAATACAGCAGTTAATCTTTCCTCGAATTCCCCTCTATATTTGGCACCTGCAATTAAAAGTCCTATATCTAGTTCAATAATTTGTTTGTTCTTTAAACTGGATGGTACATCTCCCCTTAAAATTCTCCATGCCAAACCCTCTACAATCGCTGTTTTACCAACACCTGGTTCTCCGATTAATATGGGGTTGTTCTTAGTCTTTCTTGAAAGTATCTGAATGATTCTTCGAATTTCTTCTTCTCTGCCGATGATAGGATCAATTTTACCTTCACGAACGTCTTTAACTAAATCACGTCCATATTTTAACAGAGCATCCATTTTGTTTTCTGCTGTTGGCGAATCAATTTTTAGGTCTTTCTTATGTTCTAAGATGCGTCTTTCAAGATGGTCAATTTTCAGTTTTGAAGTTTCTATACAAGCTAAAGTCATGGCATAAACGGAGATATAAGTATCTCCTTGTTTATTTGCCCAATCATCCGCTTTTTGTAGTGCTTTTTCAAAATTTTGATCCATTCTGATATTTTCTGGATTACTTTGTGGAAGTCTGTAAAGTTGGTCGTTCACCTGATCCAATAGAACTGACTTATCACTCCCTAATATAACATCCATAGAATCTGACATTAATACAATCTTTAGAAAGTGGAGTGGTGTTAATAGTGAATTTTGGCTCGATTTAGCAAGATTAGCAGCCTCATTTATAAATTGTTGTGTTTTTTCTGTTAGATTTGTGTTCATGGTTCTCCTTTCTGGCACTCACTTGTTAGAGTGCTAATGTATTCTAAAAAGAAAAGCGACGGGTGTCACTTGAACGCTTTTTTGAAGCGGTCAAAGACACCATCACCTTTTTTACTTTGAAGTTGTTCGTAGAGTTCCTTATCAGTTTTACTGATTTTTGTAGGAATTTCTATTTTCACTTCAACAAATTGATCACCCTTGCGGCCTGATCTTAAATCTGGAAATCCTTTTTCTTTTAATCTGAACTTAGTGTTGCCTTGAGTTCCTGCTGGTATGGTTAGTGAAACATCACCTGTCACAGTAGGGACGTCAATTTTAGTACCAATTGTCGCATCAATTGCTGAGATTGGAACACTAATCACGATGTCATTACCTTGACGCTTGAAGTATTGATGGCTAGAAACTACAATTTCGACGAATAAGTCACCTTGTGGTCCCCCATTTACGCCTCGCTCGCCCATGCCGCCGACACGTAATTGCTGTCCAGATACAATTCCAGCTGGGACTTTGATATCCACATTAATTTTTTTGGTATTGTATCCTTTACCATGACATTCATTACATTTCTTGCTGATAGTTTTACCTTTACCACCACAATCTGGACATACTGATTGTGATTGGAATGTACCAAAAGGTGTTCTTTGAGCAGATGTTACTTGCCCAGAACCATGACATGTTGAACAGGTTTTAATATCTTTCTTAGAGAAAGCCCCTGATCCATGACATGAATTACATTCTTGATCCACTTGCATGCTGACTGTTTTTTCTGCACCGAAAACTGCATCCATAAAGTCAACGCGCATGGTCATGAATTTATCTTGACCTTGCATTGGGGCATTGGGGTCTTGACGACGGCCTTGGCCGCCACCACCCCCAAAGAATGATCCGAATATATCTCCGAAATCACCAAATCCACCTGCGCCACCACCAAATCCACCAGCACCGCCACCAAATCCTTGGCTTTGATCAAATGCCGCATGACCATATTGGTCATAGCTTGCACGTTTAGTTGAATCGCTTAAGATTTCATAGGCTTCTTGAACCTCTTTAAATTTAGCATCTGCCCCTGCTTCTTTGTTCATATCGGGGTGATATTTCTTAGCTAAACTACGGTAGGCCTTCTTAATTTCGGTTTCGTTGGCACCTTTACTAATTCCCAATACTTCATAATAATCGCGTTTTGCCATCTTCTACCTCCTATGAAATCAATTACTCAGTTTTTTCTTCGAATTCAGCATCAACAACATTGTCGTCTTCGCTTGTTTCATCATTCATTTTTTCTGCTTGAATGTCTTGTTCGTACATTGCTTGACTCATTGCTTGTGCTGCTTCTTCAAGTGCGTCCAATTTTTCTTTTAATGTATCCATATCGTTTCCATCAAGTGCCACTTGTAATTCATCACGTAATTTTTCAACTTCTGCTTTTTGAGTTTCGTCTACTGGATTGTTTTCATCAAGTAGTGATTGGTTAATTTGGTGAATGAATTGTTCGGCACGGTTTTTAAGTTCTACTTCTTCTTTAAGTTTTGCATCTGACTCCGCGTTTTCTTCTGCTTCACGAATCATTTGTTCAATTTCTTCTTCACTTAATCCTGTTGAGCTTTGGATTACGATTGATTGTTTTTTGTTTGTTCCTTTATCAACTGCTGAAACACTTACAATACCGTTAACATCAATATCAAATGTTACTTCGATTTGTGGAATGCCACGTCTTGCAGGAGCAATTCCGTCAAGTTTGAACAAACCTAATTGTTTGTTGTCTTTTGACATTGGACGTTCACCTTGTAATACGTTGATGTCTACTGCCGGTTGGTTATCTGCAGCTGTTGAGAATACTTGTGATTTAGATGTAGGAATTGTTGTATTTC
>CBDUDQ010000086.1:0-4718 GCA_965365985.1 uncultured Erysipelothrix sp.
AATCCGGACGATCATACAAGGGGATGAATATGGTCTTAAAGTAAGACAAGACCAAAACTGGGCTAAGGCCATTGGTGTTAAAGGGGTGCCTCGCGTTGTCATTGATGATCAAGTATTCTTGTCAGGTGCTCAACCTGTTGAGACATTCAAAAGTGCACTCTTACATGTTAAAACATTAAACTTTAATAAAATGTCCGAAACATCTGGCATGATGTGTGAAGACGGTTCTTGCGAAATTAAATAATTTAAAGAGAAAGCAATTTCTCTTTTTATTTTCTTTTTTAAAATTCAATTTCTTTAATTATTTTAACAAATAGCGTACACTAACAGTGGAGGTCCTTATGAAAAACTATAAAAATATATCGGCGTTGGCAGTGGTCATTGTATTCATCGTGATTGATGTCGTTTTAGGTAAAACTTACAGCTTTATGGATGTTTCTTCTATGATTTATCTGGCAATATTTATCTTAATCCTTGCTGGAATATACTTTTTAGACAGAGAAAACTATAAAAAATTTACAACTACTTTTTCAATCATTGCGATTACATTTTTACTTGTATTTACAATCAGTGGGGTGATGTCTTCAAAGGTCATCAATGCCAAACGTTATGCCAATGTAATTGGAGATGTTCAAGAACTCACATTCCAAGAACTTTATGGTAAAGACAGAACCATTGAAATGGCTTATGTTGATAAAGCTTCTGCACTTTTAGCAGCAGAGAAAAAACTGGGAGAACTTTCAGATGTTTCTTCTAGATTTAAAATTGATTATGATGAATTTTCTCAAATTAATTTTAATGACAAGATGGTTCGTGTGGCACCTTTTGAATACACTGACACATTTAAAAAATATACCAACATTGGTGATGGCATTCCTTACTATGTTAAGGTCATCACAGGAGATGGCGTAACCAATGCCAAAGCAGACTTGGTTACTTTGGAAAAAGGAATGAAGTATTATCCTGGGGCACCATTTTTAAATGACCTACACCGTCATGTGGCCCTAAAACATAAGTTCTCATATCTTGACGATTGGTATTTTGAAATTGATGATGCCGGACATCCATATTGGCTTGTTCAAGTTATCACAAAAAGAGTGGGGATTTGGGGCGCCAAAGACATGGCAGGTTTAATTGTCGTTGATGCCATTAATGGTGACACCAACCGATACAATATGGAAGAAATTCCAGAATGGGTTGATTCAGTCTATCCAACAGACATGTTACTAAATCAAGCACGAGATCACTATGAACTCAGCGGTGGATTCATCAACTCTGTTACACAACAACGGGGTGTTATGGCGATTGATTCGCAGCCTGGGGATTATAACTATGTCATGATTGATGATGAAATTTATATTTTCACCGGTATCAGACCTCAAAACTTGGATTCTAGTTCAACAACAGGATTGCTGTTCATGAGCAAAAGAACTGGGAAAGCCATCGAACTGGACCTACCAGGAATCTCATTGCCATCAGCTGAAAACACTTCTATAGGAGCAATCCAAGAGAAAAACTATGCGCCCACAACACCAGTCCTACAAAATGTAGGCGGATTCCCAACTTACGTTATGGCGCTTAAAGATAACTCAGGCGTTGTAAGAGGATTTTCTCATGTGAACTATCAAGACTACACAAAATCTAGTGTGGGAGATACGATCAAACAAACAGAGAAAAACTATCTTGCTTTGATGGGTAATTCAGAAAGTCTCACACCAGAAGATCAAGAATCATTTGAGAAGAAGATTGAACTTATTCAATCGGTCATCATTGATGGCAACTCTTTATACTACATGATGTTTGAAGGTGATACAGAAATATATAATGCCTCAATCTTAGTAAGTGAAACTTTAGCTTTTGCCAAACCACAAGATATGGTTAAGGTAAAGGTTGAAGGTCAAAGAATCATTGAGATTGAAATTATTAAACCCACAGAATAAAATAAATAACAAATAAACAAACAAAAAAGGAACCCGAGAGGGTTCCTTTAATAGTATAAATGACTAAACTAATTTTTTCGCTGCTTCAATTGCCTTATCATAATCTGGTTCTTGCGCAACTTCAGGTACTAATTCACTGTAAACAATCTTACCGTCTTTATCTAAAACAAAGACTGATCGTGCTAAGTGAGTAATTTCTGGTAACCAAATACCATAGTCTTTAGCGAATGTTAAATCTGTATCTCTTAACATCAATGTTTCGATGCCGTTGGTAGCACACCATGAACTCAATGCTTCTTTATCATTATTTGAAACGTTAACCAATTGTACATTGTCCACTTGAGATGCTTTCTCATAGAATGCTCGGGTTTGTTTATCACAAACTGAAGTATCAATATTAGGGAAAGTTGAGATGATGTTTACTTTACCCAATAAATCATCGAGTGTATAAGCCTTATCATCTAAATCGTGTAATGTGAATGCAGGTGCCTTTTCATTTAAAGCTGGAAAAGTTCCTTCAATCGGTGTTGGATTGCCTTTAAATTTCATTGTCATATATATCACGCTCCTAAGGTCATTATAGGATAGATATCGAACCTTAACAAAATATATGCTTAAGAATCGATTATGTTACAATAGTTAAATGGGGTAAGATTTTATGTTGCTTTTCTAATTTAATTTTAAAAATTGTAGAAACAAGAAAAAGAATGCAATAAATTACCTATTAACTTAAGTTTTAAATTATTATAAGGAGGCGAGTCTAAAAATGAAAGAAAATATTCAATTGAATAGAGATGAATTCTCAACACCCCCATTTTGGTTATCATTAATACCACTCATAGTGACTGCTGTGGTGCTTGGCTATTCTGTATTTATTCTGGACGCACAGCCTCATTTCTCGCTATTTATTGGCGCAGTAACTGCGGGATTGTGTGCTTATTTCCACGGGGTTTCTTGGGAAATAATTAAAGAAGGATTCAAGAAATCGATTGCACGGACGATTCCATCTCTTCTGATCCTTCTAATCATAGGAATGTTAATTGGTGTTTGGATTGCAAGTGGTATTGTTCCTGCGATTATGTACTTTGGTCTAAAATTTTTAGTGGCTCAATGGTTTTTACCTTTGATCCTAATATTTTGTAGTTTAATGGCATTAATTACCGGAAGTTCTTGGTCTACCATTGGAACAATCGGTGTCGCAGCAATCGGAATCGGGGAAGCGCTTGGCATTCCAATAGCAATGACAGCAGGTGCTGTGGTATCAGGATCGTTTTTTGGAGATAAAATGTCGCCCATGTCAGATTCTACCAACCTAACACCCTCTGTTTTGGGTGTGAATCTATTTGATCACATAAAAAATATGTTATATACAACAATACCAAGTCTTATAATAACAGCTGTGATATTTACCATTCTTGGATTTACAGTATCTAACAGTGGCGGTGCTTCAGATGTTTCAGTTTATACTGAATACATTCAAAGATATTTTGTATTGAGTCCGTGGTTGTTGATACCACCTTTGACTGTCATGTTTATGATTGTTAAGAAGATACCCGCAATTCCAAGTTTAATTGCTGGAGTTCTTTTAGGGGGTGTGGTTTTTGTCCTTATTCAAGATGGAAATCTCGGAGAATTTTCTGATATCATACATTCTGGTTTTAAGATGGATACATTTAATGCTGACTTAGATCTTTTATTTTCTAGGGGTGGACTTGAAAGTATGTATAGTGTGGTAATTTTAGCTTTGATCTCACTATCATTGGGCGGTATTATGAATCACACTGGAATGCTTCAAAGTATTGTACTTAAAATGTCAGGGTTACTTAACTCAGTGGGGAGCTTAACAGCAACGGTCATTGGTACCTCCGTCTTAGTTAATGCTATTACAGCAAATCAATACTTAGCAGTAATCATTCCGGGTCAAATGTTCGAAGAATCCTACAGAAATCATAAACTAAAACTAAAGAATTTAAGTAGTGCCCTTGAAGCTGGTGGTACCTTATCTGCACCTTTGATTCCATGGAATAGTAATGGTGTATTTATATTTGCGACATTGGGAGTTCCAGTAATACAATATGCACCCTATGCTATCTTATGCTGGCTAACGCCATTAATAACAATCGCATTTGCTTACTTTGATATTAAAATCGAAAAAGTAAAAACACCAGACGAAGAACCCGAAGACCAACAATAAAAAAAAAGAATTAGTTACATTCAAATATTTACAAGTGAATTATTATACTTTTAACATGATTACTAAAACATAAGATATACCAAGATAATTAAGCAAAAACTGCGTATAACAAAATATATGTTTGAGTTTCTATCTATGGTATAATATACGATGAACGGCAGTCAAACTGCCTTAAGGAGTATTATGAAACTAGCAATTGAAAAAAATGAAATATATGAACTAGAAATTCTAGACTTAACATACCAAGGTTTTGGTGTGGCTAAAGTCGATGGTTTCCCTATTTTTATCGAAAACACACTACCAGGAGAATTGGTAGAAATTCGTGTTACTAAAGTACTAAAGAAATTTGCATTCGGAATGATTGTTAATATCATCACTGCATCACCTGATCGTGTTGAAATTAAAGATGCCATTGGAACTCGCGTAGGAACAATGCCATTACAACACATCTCTTACCCATTACAACTTAAATTTAAACGCCAACAAGTTTTGGATTCTTTAGATAAAGTATTGAAAGTAGACGAATCAATCGTTTATGAAACAATTGGTATGGAAAACCCATGGGAATATAGAAACAAAGCACA
>CBDUDQ010000087.1:0-4699 GCA_965365985.1 uncultured Erysipelothrix sp.
AAGTCTGTCAGTGGTTCTATTAAATTGACTGATTGGAAATAATCTTTTCAATCTTGAATTAAGTTTTGCACTTATGTTTTCAGTTTAATCCTCAATGTACTATAATAAAGTAAAGATATTATTATAAAAAACGATATACAAAGGGGAAGCCATGAATAAACTTAAGACACTGCTCAATCCAGAACTGTTTCAAGGGAAAAAAAAGAAAAAGAATTATTTCGAAGGTTGGTATTATAAAATAGTGAATAAGGATGAGACTCAATCGTTTGCCCTGATACCCGGGATTGCTTTTGATAAAGATGGGGTGGGTCATTCTTTCATTCAAATTATTGATTCTATTGAATACAACACAGAGTATTATAAGTTTTCTGTAGATGAATTTATTTATTCTCCGGATTCATTGGATGTTAAGATTGCTGGCAATCACTTTATGAACAATCAAATTGAGGTTGATCTAAAAAATGATAATTATTCAGTGAAAGGGCATTTAGACTTTCATGCTATTCAAGCATTTCCTAAGTCCTTCACAAGACCTGGGATTATGGGACCGTTCTCATTTGTGCCATTCATGGAATGTTATCACGGTGTGGTCAACATTCATCATGAAATTAGTGGGAGTCTTATGATCAATGATAAATTGGTTGATTTTACCGATGGTTATGGTTATATAGAAAAAGACTGGGGAAAATCATTTCCAAAGTGGTGGGTTTGGATTCAGTCTAATCACTTTAAGGATAAAGATGCTTCTTTGATGTTTTCAATAGCTGAGATTCCTTGGTTAGCCCATCATTTTACGGGGTTCTTGTGTTTCTTAAAGCTTAAAGATGAGATGCATTTATTTGCGACTTACACAGGGGCGAAAATTAAGACACTTGAATATGATCACGGTAAGATTAACATTGTGATTAAGGACAGAAAGCATCTGCTTACCATTAGTGGTTTATATAACGAAAGTGGGGTTCTTGTCGCACCTAAGAATGGTTTGATGGAACGACTGATTTCTGAGAGTATTTCGGCGACCGTAAAGGTTGTGCTCAGTGATCATTCTGGGAATGTGCTATTTGAAGATGAAGGACAAAACGCAGGATTAGAAGTGGTTGGAAAACATCTCTAAAATTGAATGGGTTTAAAAGGATTGTTGTCTCAACAATTCTTTTTTCATTCTTGCTTTAAATGTCTAGTATGGGAGCTTTTACAGTTTTTATCTTCGGTTACAATCGTTGACATCATCATTTTCAAGTGATAAGTTTAATGGATAAAGAGATACTTTATAAATAGAATTAGGGGTGGGAAAATGGAGATTTTAATTATAGGTGGCATTGCTGCCGGGATGAGTGTTGCTGCTAAGGCATTAAGAACAAATGAGGACGCTAATATTACATTGGTCGAAATGGAAGACTACATATCTTTTGGAGCTTGTGGACTGCCTTATTATTTGGGCGAGCAATTCGATGATGAAAACTTCATGTACGCCAGAACTGCTGAACAAATGCGAAGTAAAGGATTGAATGTTTTATTGAAACATGAGGCAAAATCGGTGGATTTTGAAAATAAAACAGTCGAAGTTTTGAATCTGAATAATAACGAAACAATCATAAAAAAATATGATCGACTCATGATTGCGACAGGGGCTTCAGCGAAGTTACCTCCAATTGAGGGCGTTGATGCTGATAATGTTTATACCATTACAAAACCGTATTCAGTGAATAAACTTAAAGCGAATCTTGATGACTACGAAGACATTGTGGTTATTGGTGGCGGGTTTATCGGGGTAGAGGTTGCTGAACAACTGGCAAAGTTAAACAAAACTGTTCGATTGGTCCAATCACCTAAGACATTAATGAATGGGCCATTTGATCCAGAATTCTCTGAAAAGATCGAAATGGCACTTATTGATGCTGGGGTTACTGTGAATACGGATCAGCGAGTTCAGGAGTTTGTAATAAGTGATGGATGTATTAGAGAAATCAAAACTAAGACCCATACTTATTCGGCGGATGCTGTAATCATCGCAATTGGTTTTAAACCCAATACAGGATTCTTAAAAGGTCAATTAAAAACATTGGATAATGGCGCGATCATCATTGATGAGTATGGCCAAACTTCAATAGAGGATGTTTTCTCTGCTGGGGATTGTGCTTCAGTACAACATCAATTTATGAAAGATCAATATATTCCATTGGCAACCTATGCTAATAAATTAGGGCGTCTCATTGGAACGAACATTGTGAGTGATAAAAAAGATTGGATTCCATTTAAAGGGGCTTTGGGAACCAGTGCCATTAAGGCTGGACACTACGAAGCAGTGGTGACAGGGCTTACTGAACAACAGGCCAAGGATTTAAACTATGATTATAAAACAACTTTAATTGAAGCGAATAATCATGCCAATTATTATCCAGGTCAAGAAAAAATCATGATGAAACTTGTTTATGATGCGAAGACTCACGTATTGTATGGTGCTCAATTATTTGGTAAGAATGATACAGTTTTAAGAGCTACTGGTTTAACTACAGCAATTCATGCGGGTCTTACAACAGATGACATTGGATTTATAGATTATGCCTATTCACCGCCATTTTCATCAACTTGGGAAGCATTAAACGTAGCTGCGAATACAGCAAAATAATAGAAAAGGGGTTTACATATGATAGAATCACCATTTTTTAGTCAATTTTTGAAGATGAGTAATTTATATACTCTGGGTTCAATTGTTGCTTTGGTCATCATTTTATTTATATTGAGAAAAATGAAAGACAAAAATGTCAGCTTTTCTAATAGAATGCTGATTGGTTTGGCTTTTGGTTTGGTCTTGGGATTTACAATTGATTTTCTTGGTGGGGATAATAAGCTCTATACTGAGTTTGCTCGTAAAGAAATTTCAGTTTGGTTTTCATTAGTTGGTACTGGTTTTGTTAAACTGGTTCAATTAATGGCTGTTCCTGTCGTATTCTTATCAATCATTAAAGTGGTGGTTGATGTTGAAGGGGACAGAATTAAGAGATTGACAGGTAAAACATTTGCGACTCTATTAACAACAACTGCCATTTCAGCGCTTGTTGGGATCTTTGTTGTTAAACTCTTTGGTTTACAAGGAAGCAGTTTTACGGGTGACTTATCTGAGTCCAGTCTTGGTATGATGGGAAACATTGCATCTCAAAGTTTTCCTGAATTCTTCTTGGACTTGATTCCTAATAATATATTTGGGGTCATGAGTAAAAATGCGAGTGTGGTTTCTGTGGTGATCATTGCAGGTCTCATCGCCACTTCAATTCGTTTCTTACAGGTTAAGAAACCGAAGGAAGTTGAACCATTCGTTACATTGTTAAATTCATTGAGAACAACGATGAACTCTGTTTTAATCAATATTATTAAATTAATGCCTTATGGTGTTGTGGCCTTGGTTGCGAATACAATCGTAGCAAATGGGATCCAAGCCATCATTGGGGTAATTGGTTTTATCGTTGCGATCTATGCAGGGATTATCATCATGTTGTTTGTTTATGTTTTAATCTTATTATCAATTGGATTAAACCCAATTACCTTTTATAAGAAAGCTTATACAACCATGGTCTTTGCTTTTTCATCAAGATCAAGTGTGGGTACCTTACCTTATACGCTTAAAACATTAACAGAGAGTTTGGGTGTATCAGAGGAAACAGCGAACTTCGTTGGAACTTTGGGTACTTCTATTGGGATGAACGGGTGTGCTGGGGTATTCCCTGCCATGCTGGGGACGCTGGTTGCTGCTGCTGTGGGCATTCCAATGAACTTAACCTTTTATGTGCTTGTTGTAACTGTGGTTACAGTGGGCTCTATTGGGATTGCTGGAGTACCGGGTACTTCTACTGTTGCGGCGACTGTGACCTTAAATGGTTTGGGTCTTGGTGCAGCGATGTCTCAAATTGGTTCTATCTTTGGGATTGATCCTATCATTGATATGGGTCGTACAGCGCTTAACGTTACGGGTTCTATGATCTCGGCTATCTTTGTGGATAACTGGGAAAAGACGCTGAATCGTGAGATGTATAATGATAATAAACCTCATTCTTTAGATTAATATAAAAACAATTAATTAGAATAGTAAAAAAATAGAAGCCTTGAATCTTAATTGATTCAGTGGCTTCTATTTTTTATTTGTTTTCTATGACTTGTCTTAGAGCGATTTCAAATTGTTCGTTTTCTTTTGAATTTCTTTTCTTTGCTTTGCTGTGGTGTTTGCCTTGGTCTCTGAGTTTTTTGTGTTGATAGCGTCTGTCAAGCATGCCTTCAATGTTGAAGTCTGTAAAGATGAGTCCGTTTTGACTGAGGGGTCTTGCTTGTTTGGCAAGGCATAACGCGGCCAGACCGTAGTCTTGTGTGATGACAATGTCATCTGCTTTGATGTTGTTTGCGATATAGTAGTCGGCACTGTCTGGACCAATATCTACGGTAATTACTGTGGCGTAGTCATCGTGAATTTCGTGTGCATAGTTTTTTACGATGACCATTTCGATATTGTATTCTTGTGCGATATTTGTGGCGAGGGATACTACGGGTGATCCATCAGCGTCAATGTATATTTTCATATCTTAACTCCTGTTCTTTTTTTTATTTTTATTGTTTTTCTATTTTCAATTATACCATAAGTTAATTTTCATTTTGAATAATAAAAAAGACTGTTTGGTTTAAACAATCTTTAAATTAACTATGATTACTA
>CBDUDQ010000088.1:0-4655 GCA_965365985.1 uncultured Erysipelothrix sp.
TGATAATGGAGCACAGCTCATGAATCATTTTCCTAAAGATTTAGAATCGATCAGGTTGAAAAAAAAATAATAGAACAGTTACATGAATATAAAAAAATGGTGCGAGACAAAAGTCTCGCACCATTTTTTACTACTATCATTTTATTAAAGAACTTCAACTGTTTCCATGATTTGTGCTTCTTGTGGTTTGTCTTGACGGTCTGTTTTAACAGAAACGATTTGATCAATCACATCCATGCCTTCAATCACTTGACCAAATGCCGCATATTCACCATCTAAGTGTGGTGAATCAGCTGCCATGATAAAGAATTGGCTTCCTGCTGAATCTGGCATCATTGAACGAGCCATTGATAAAACACCTTTACTGTGTTTTAATCCGTTTGAAAATCCGTTAGATGAGAATTCACCTTTAACAGTGTGACCAGGGCCACCCATTCCAGTACCATCTGGACATCCACCTTGAATCATGAAGCCAGGAATAACACGGTGAAATGTCAATCCATTATAAAATCCGTCAGTGATTAACTTTAAAAAGTTTTCAACTGTTTGTGGTGCAATTTCTGGGTACAGTTCAGCAATCATGCTTGAACCGTTTTTCATTGTAATTTTAATTTGTGTGTTCATATGTATCTCCCTTTAGTATGTGTAAATGTTTTTTTATCTTTTGTAATTTTTAATATCGTTTAGCATATCATTGTCTAAACGTTTTGCGAATTCAGTAATGAGACTGACTGTATCTGCATAATCTTTTCTGTGAATCAATCCTAAGTGTGAATGAATGTATCGAGCAGGAATTGATAAGGTTAAAGTAATGACACCGTCATGTACTTTATGAATCTCACCAGAATCTGTGCCACCTGCACTCATCATTTCGAATTGAGTATCAAATTCTAATTCTTTAGCTAAGTCCTCTAATTGATAGAGCAGTCCTTTATGTGCAATATAAGAGGCGTCCATAACACCCAAAGTAACACCAACACCCATTTTGATGCGGTTGTCACCCCCTGGTGTGTCAGTCGCAATCGTTACATCAAGTGTTAATGCGATGTCTGGATTGATTGATTGAGCTGCTGTTTTAGCACCTCTTAATCCGACTTCTTCTTGTACTGTCCCAACAGAATAAATGTCAGCTTCAGTTTCAACACCTTTAAGTGATCGAAGTACATCCACAACAATTGCGGCTCCTACTCGGTTATCCCAAGCTTTTGACATCAAGAAGTTTGGATTTGCCATAACATGGAAATCACCTTTTGGTGTGATTGGATCGCCTACTTGGATTCCCAAGCAATTAACTTCAGCTTTTGATTGAACACCCAAATCTACATAGAGATCCGCAATGTCCATTACTTTATTTCTGACTTCAGGTTTCATACCATGAGGTGCTTTAGAACCAATGACACCCATGTAGATTTTTCCACAACGTGTTTCAATTGACACAGCTTTTGATGGTAAGACATGGCCCCACCATCCACCCACTGGATGCAATCTTAAAAATCCTTGATCATCAATGCTCTTAACTAAAAACCCTACTTCATCAATGTGTCCTGCAAGCATTAATTTCGGTCCATTTCCTTTACCCTTTTTAAGGGCAATGATTGAACCCAAGTTATCATAAGTGATTTCATCACATGAATCTTCTACCCAACTTTTAAATACTTCAGCCACATCTTGTTCGTGACCGGATATTCCTTGCGTTAAAGCAAGGTCAGCAAGCATCTCAATATTAACGTCACCATATGCTTCTTCAAGCACTATTTTCTTGTTCATAATCATTCTCCTACTCGTTTTATATTCTACCAATGTTTTACGTTTAACATCATAACATAAAGAGTTTTTTCTGACATTGAATGTGATATGTAAATCGTGAGTAAAATAAAAACACTTTGATAATCGCACAGATTCCATTGATTTATAGTTAAAAATGGCAAAATCTTCACAAGTGAATTACATAAAAAAAGCACTTCTTTTTATGAAAGTGCTTACGAGCCTGTGCGGTTGAATCTTTTGTTTATTTTCTGAACTAAATACCCCGTAATGATTCCAGTAGGCACGCCCATAAACAACATGATTGGAAGATAAGTAATGATCAGTGCAGTCGAAGTAATAATGGATATTACGATGATTTGGCCGATGTTATGGAACGTTGCTGAAACAGCAGAAAGTCCAATTTCACTCATCTTAGTATATTTAGCAAAAATGATGATAAAGACACTACTTAATAATGCGCCATTCAAAGCCAACCAAAATCCAGTTCCTAAGAATGTGCCCCTCATGATAGAGGCAATGACAACTCTCATTAAATTAACAATGAGTAGCTCTTTTGCACCAAAGAAATAAAAAGCAAATAAACCCAACACGTTTGCCAATCCAAATTTAACTCCAGGAACTAAAATCGGAAATGTGGGTTCAATCATATTCACAATCAATGCCATTCCAACCAACATGGTTAAAACGGTCATGCGCTGTGTGCTCGATCTAAATGTCATCGAATGCTGATGTCTTCTTCAGAAACAATGTTGGGATTCTCAACCACAATAATCACACGGTTTGGCAAACATACGATTGGTGTGTTAGTGGTAGAAACCCAACTTTGCATTGAACAATAGTTTAAAGGAGAAACTTCTTCTTTAACACGGATTGATCCATCTTTAATTTCAATGACCATGGGTCCTTCATCGCCTTTAAGTGAATAGAGTCCATCTTGGTTCATGCTCAAACGCATGACTTCTTTATCTCGATAGCTCACGATCGCAAACGCATTATCTATATTGATATTTTGCGTTAACCATGATGTCGATAAAAACAAGACCAAAGAAAGCATCACTACAAAAGCAATAAATATTTTATCTGTCTTATTCATAAGTTCCTCCTTTTCCAATACCTCATATTTTAACATGATTTATGATAAGTGCACGTACGAAATGAACAAAAGATCAAAATACTTAATCAAAATTCAGCTTAAATCACAAATAATAAAAAAGTAAGCTATAATAATGTGGGTGATAAAATGAAAAACATAAAAATTATAGCAACAACAGACATACATGGGAACATATTCCCAACAAACTATACAAGTACGGACAACGTAGAGCCTATTGGACTATCCAGAATCGCTACAGCAATTGCTTTATATAGAAAGAGCAATGACGTCTTACTATTGGACAATGGTGACTCATTCCAAGGAACACCACTGCTGACTTATGCACACAAGTTCAAAGGTGAACAAATGAATCCAATTGCACAAGCCTTTAATAGCCTTAAATATGATTACATCAATCTTGGAAATCATGATTTTAATTATGGTAAAGAAAGCCTAGTCAAATTCATTAAAGAAAACAAAGCGCCGCTATTAACATCAAACATTACAATAGATGGTAAAGCACCAGGACAAACACAAATCATAGAGAAGCACGGTAAGAAGATTGCCTTGATTGGTGTCCTAACACAATACATCCCTAACTGGGAAAGACCCAGCCACATCGAAGATATGACATTCAACAATGCTTATGAATCTTTAAAAGAAGAAGTCAATAGAGTGAGAGACAGCGTGGACTTTGTGATTGCGATGTATCATGGTGGCCTTGAAAGAGATCCAAAAACAGGTGAACCTACAGAACGCTTAACAGGTGAAAACCAAGGATATGAAATGAGTTCTATTGAAGGCATTGATTTACTTATTACCGGTCATCAACACAGAAGCCTTATTGAAACATTAAACGGGACATTGATTACTCAAACAACACTTAAAGGTGAGGAGTTTGCTGTGATTGATTTGAATCTTGAGACCGGTGAAATGCACGCTCAAATTGTTCAATCAAAAGATTTCCAAGCTGATCCTGCATTGCTTGAGCCATTTCAAAAAATGAACAATGAAACTCAAGCTTGGTTGGATGAAGTGGTCGGTGTTTTAGATGGTTACGAACTTAAGATAGAAGATGAATTTGATGCAAGACTGAATAAGCATCCATTAATATCACTTGTAAACCAGGTACAAATGGATCGCAGTGGTGCACAACTTGCCTCAACTGCCATGTTCAATGGCACTGTTGGATTCAACCAAAACATCACCATGAGAGATTTGGTTAATACATACCTCTATCCCAACACAATCGTTGTTAAAGAGATGAGTGGTAAAGCTTTAAAAGAAATGGCAGAATTCTCAGCTAATTATTTTGCTTTAACTGATAATGGTGATATCTATTACTCACCGGAGTTTGATTATCCAAAACCACAACATTATAACTACGACATGATCGATGGTGTTGATTATACAATTAAAGTTTCAAATCCCAGAGGTTCACGCATCATTAAAATGACATATCAAGGTAAAGACGTTAAAGATGATGACAGCTTTACAATGTCCGTTAACAATTATCGTGCCATGGGTGGCGGTAACTTTACTATGGTTAAAGATGCGCCTGTAGTTAAAGAAATCCAAGAAGACATGGTTGAAACCATTATGGAATATTTCATTAAGAATAATCCAGTTAAGTTAATCCATAAAGATAATATTACGGTTATTAAATAGTTTTAATAAACGAAACCAAAATATATAGGTTCTTTATAATCTAGTGTTGGTGAAGATATATCACCCCAATAAGTAGTTATCTAACCACCGCGTAAAGCGTGTACTAGTCAAGTCTTTGTAGACACTA
>CBDUDQ010000089.1:0-4653 GCA_965365985.1 uncultured Erysipelothrix sp.
CATGCTTTTGTATTCAATTTCAAGGTGTTGGTTCATACTAGTATGATACAATATATACAAATGAAAAGGAAGTGCTGTATGAAACGATTCACTACAACTCATCGTGGCGACGATGCTTCAAAAATCGCATGTAAGTATATTGTTAATACTCTAGAAGATAGAGGGTATATCTATGATGAAGAAAATCCAGATATTGTTATCGTCGTCGGAGGCGATGGAACTCTACTAAGAGCTTTCCATGATTATATCGATAAAGTTGAAAACATTTCTTTTGTAGGAATTCATTCAGGCACTTTAGGATTCTCTACAGACTACACAATCAACGATCTAGATCAGTTTATCGAGGACTTCACTCATAATGAGCCCGAAATAGACGAAAAAAGAATATTAAAAGCTGATTGCTATAATGGATCAAAGAAATTCAGTGTATTCGCACTCAATGAAATTAGAGTAGAAAATATAGTTAAAACTCAAGTAATGGATGTTTATCTAGATAAAAATTTATTTGAAACCTTTAGAGGAAATGGATTATGTATCTCAGGACAGTACGGCTCAACTGCTTATAACCGCTCTATTGGAGGAGCAGTTATATTCCCAGGTCTTGATTTGCTTCAAATGACTGAAATATCAGGTATCCACCACAGACACTCTAGAAGCCTTGGTGCACCACTAATTTTGAAACCTGATACAGAGATAAGACTCAAACACCCTGACTTTAAACATGCTTTGTTATGTTATGATCATTTACATCTACATTTAGATGAGATTGAAGAAATTGTTATATCATCATTTGGTAAGACAATGAGGTTCGCAAGATTTAATAAGATATCTCATATCGTCAGATTAAACTCATTATTCTAATAAAAAGGATGACCTCTCAAATGAGAAGTCATCCTTTTATTTTTTGATAGGGAAAGTAATGATATCTCCCATGAATCCATCTTCAGAATCAAGAGCGATAAGAAAAAATTCCTTTTTAGTCTTAGTAATATTATTAGATTGAAGAAGATTATTATATTTGTTTACTTCATTCGTGGTCAACTTAGATAAATCAGCAGTTTGTATCGCATCATAATCATAATTGTAATTACTAATGTTTTTACTATAGCCGTAACTATAATATTTTAAGTCGGTATCAGCTGAACTAACATAGAAAGTGAAATCTGTATTTCCAATAATTTCTTTTTCATCTAAGAAAGCTGACAATCTAGGAAAATTACCGTCGATATTGAGTTGTTTAGATTGAGCATCCTTTTCGCCATACAATATGACATAATTTAAGGATTCGCTGCTTTGAAATATGAAATCTTTATTAAGTTCATTAAAATCTTCCCAATAAAGGGTTCTTATAGTTATTAAATCGGATTCACTGATAGAAATTTTCTTATCCATAGTAGCGTTAAACAATTGTAGTTCTTTAATTTCAGTAATTGGGTCCAAAATAGGATTCGTTTTATAGATATATTCTTTTACGTTAAACAAGCTAGCAAACATTGAGACTTCCTTGTCACTAAGAGTGAAGTTTCTGCTTTGAGTTCGTCCATTAGCGAGTTTGTACTTAATAGTGAAAGAGTAGTTGTTTGAATTATCATCCATCAGATTCACATCTGGGAAAAATCCATTTTGTTTTTTTAACTCATTAACGATATCTTGATGAATCTCATAGATCTCATCGATATCATCCTTAGAATCGAGTTGTAGTTCTGGAAAATATTCCTGGAATAATGGGTTACTACCACCCCATACTTCAATAGATACAGAGTTGACACGATCCCTTTCAGGTAAATTCCAAGCATATCCAAATCCTTGAGTAATAAAAGCTAATGTAGCCAATGATAGGGTAGTCACTAAAATAACAAGGTAGCGTTTACTTGTAACTTTTAATTGTCTGATGTTTCGAAGTCGTATAAAGTCTAATACTGCGAAAACAATATAAGTAAATAAGATTGGAATGATTAAGTTTTGTAATGCCAAGAATTTGAAGCGACTGTTTGTATCAAGTGAGAACAATGACATTGAGAATATTAATAAGAAAGCAATAAACAATGATGTCACAAACGGGAAGAATACAGGGTTGTTGAATGGTTCTTCTGATTTCTCTGATTTCCAAGAATTATAAAGTTTAATAATTAGGCTATAAACAAATATAGAACCGAATATCCAAAATGCGGTAAAGAAGTTAATGTCAGAGGGAGTAAAGATATCATTCACACTAAAGAAATAAGCATAAGCTGGTGACATAAAGGCTAAGATGTTACTTGACGAGAATGACGAGAAACCAATTACATACATTGAGGAGAATATTTCAAATGCGCCATAAATAATAAACGGAGCAACAAATAATATGATTGTATATATGATTGAGTCACTGGTTGTTCCTGTATTCATGATTACAAATATGGTAGGTGCCATAAGAGCGAAAAAGAACAGAATAGACCGTAGATAGTAGATTAAATGGCTCATTTGATAGGTTATATCAAACAAACTATAGACTGCAATTTGACCAGTCCAGTAAGCAATTGTAAATGGAACCAAGACAAACATGAATGAAGCAACTGTATTAGTGGCCCACAAGTCTTTACGTGAAATTGGTAAAGAATGAATAAAATCGACTGACTTCTTAGTTGTTAAATAGTTAAAAAATAAGAAAGGAACGATTGTAAGTAAGGCAATGGTCATAAGACTGAGTAATATTAAATAATTATTTTCAACACCGTTATACTGATTCATTTGGAATGCCGGACTGGTTAGTTTCTTTACAAAAACTGGAACCGGGAACGTGATTGATAGGAGTAGAGTAAATATTATCAAGAAGTTTCTTTGTTTAGAAACAGTATATTTTAATAATTTCCATCTTACTCTAGAACTCAGTAAATTTCTCATAATGTGTTTCTCCCATCTTCATGTCTGAATACTTCATCTAAAGAAATACTAGAATGTTCGATAATTAATGGATTCAAAACTCTCAAGCTTCCCTCAATATCCTCACGAATACCTTTTGCGATGATAGTATATATTCTTTGATCACCTTTAATAGAGACGAAAGATAAATCATCAAGAAGAGCATGATCAGGAATCTCTTTAAAGACAACTTGAAATTTATGATATGAAATTTGAACCTGATTCAGTGTTTGTTCTTCCTCAATGGTGCCATCTTTAATCATTACGATGCTATCGCATATATCATTCAGTTCATTGAGTGAATGAGAAGAGATAACTACGATGGTTTCTTCATCAATTACAATATCGCATAGATATTGCTTAAGTTTAAAGCGCATGCTTGGATCTAAACCATCTAAAGACTCATCTAGTAAAAGAATTTTCGGTTTTGATGCTAAGGCAAGAATTAATGAGGCTTGGCGTTTCATTCCTTTTGAGAACCCAGATAGCTTATCTGTTTCAGAAATATCAAATTCTTTTAGTAAAGAATGATAGACTTCATCATCAAACCTCTTATAGAAGAGTTTTAAGTATTGTTTCATGTCTTTGAGTGAAGATTGTACGAAGAAATAAGGGTCATCAGCTAAGAAAAATATATCTTGTTTAACGACATCATTATCAAAGATATCATATTCGTTAATTGCGACCACACCCGCATCTGCTTGGATGACTCCGGCAATCATTCTCAGTATGGTTGATTTACCTGAACCATTTGATCCAACCAGCCCCAATACGGTCCCGTTATGAATATTTAAGTTCACATCTTCTAAAATCAAACGATGATCAAAACTTTTGTTTATATTAATGAGTTGAATCATGATTTTTCTCCTTTATATAAGATAAGATCGCATCGGGTGATTCACCAATTTCAATCAAAGATACATACTTATCATAAAAAACTTCATAGAGTTCCTTCTTCACTGTCTCCATAGAATCTTTTGCATTTGAGACGAAGTAACCACTGCCAGGTACTGAATAGATTAATGAATTGTTCTCACAAAGAGAATAAGCTTTACTAATTGTACTGGGATTAACGCCCAGTTCTCTTGCCAATGTACGAACAGTTGGCAATTGATGTTCAGGTTCGAAAATCCCTAAACCGATAAATCGCCTAACCTGCTGATAGATCTGCTCGAATAGAGGGGTTTCACTTCTTGAATCCAAATTGAACATAAAATACCTCCTAACTGTACTGTCTGTATCCATACAGTAATACAGATTAGTTTTTTTGTCAATTAATGTTGCCATTTTCATGGGTAAAACATCAATCTGTGTTAAAATCAATACGGAGGTTTTGTGTATGTATGATGTAATCGTAGTAGGAGGCGGACATGCTGGCGTTGAAGCAGCAGTTGCAGCCGCAAGAATGGGTCAAAAGACAGCTCTTTTCACCCTTAATGTAGATAGAATTGCCGCAATGCCATGTAATCCATCAATTGGTGGACCAGCAAAAGGTGTTGTAGTACGAGAAATAGAAGCCTTAGGTGGCATTATGGGCAAGATTGCCGATAAAACAGCATTACAATTTAGAATTTTAAACTCATCAAAAGGACCAGGGGTCCAATGTCTTCGTGTTCAATCAGACAAGCTAGCATACTCAAAAGCAATGAGAGATGCTGTTTTAAGTGAACCTGGAATTGAAATCGTCGCTAAAATGGTTATGTCCATAGAAGTAGAAAATAATAAGGTAATTGGCATTAAAACAAATGAAGA
>CBDUDQ010000090.1:0-4634 GCA_965365985.1 uncultured Erysipelothrix sp.
TTCTCTTTTGGAGACAGTATGTTTCTCAAAGTAAAGCATGATATAATATAAAAAATAAGGAGGTGCGCACATGAAATCTGAAAAAGGATTCTTAAAAACACTCTTAGAGGTTTTTATTTTACATTTTATCGTTTCGACAATTTTTATGTTGAGTACGTATCAAAGATTTTTTATCTATAAAAATATCATGCAATTACCAATGTGGGCACAGGTGGGAATCTTATCTTTGGCATCATTTGTAGTATACACAGTGGCTTCATACATACTAATCGTATCGATTGGATATCAAAAGCACTTTGTTAAATATATTGACTCTGTTGTCATTATATTTGCCATAATATTTTTAATTGCTTTCTTAGTCAGTTTCTTTGTTGATTACACTTTCAAAATGAGCTCTGTCTGGCTCTCATATGGTATTGTGAATCCAACTTATGGGTTATTAATGCGTGAGATACTCCCTGCAAACAGAGGGTTAATTAATCTTGTTTGGGCAATCAGTGCCTTTGTCCCGAGTTTAGGAATTTTAGTGGGAAGTTATTTACGATTAAATAGGGAGAGTGTTTAAATGAAAAATTATTGGAAACCTTTGCTGGTTATTATTGTGTCTGCGATTCTTTATCGTTTCGTCTCACCTTTTTTAAATAGCTTCTTCATTAATGTCTTGTGGATTGCGATTTTATTAACGTTCGGATATTTCTTGTCATCTGACAGTAAAAGAAATTCCAGATGGTTGGGTAAAGTTGTCATTGCAATACTGATTGTTTTCTTAGTTGCCTTTAAATTAAATATTTTTGTGGTGAGTGAGTTTAATGACCTTTTAAACTTCTTGGGCATGAAAAATATGTTCTTAGATTTACTGCTGGTTTATTGTGGATGGGCATTCTTCTTAGTATGATCATCAAAGCGCATGAGCGCGTCTTATTTGTGGGTGATAGCATCACACAAGCCCAACGAAAAATTTCAGATGCGTATGATTTAGGTCAAGGTCATGCGTCTAGATTCAAAAGTGAATTCCCGGAAATCACAGTTTATAACAGAGGCATCAACGGTGAAGGCGTTAAGGATGTGTCGTTTCGATTTAAAGATGACTGTTTGCGTATTAAACCAAATGTCATCATTCTTTTAGTGGGCATCAATGATGTTTGGCAAGGAGAACAAAGTCTTGATTTTGGAACATATAAATCGAAAAAAATATTTGAAGATGATTATCGAAACTTATTGGATCAAATTAAAAAAGCTAAAGTTAAAAAAATTATCCTTATGGAACCTTTTGTTTTGCCATACCCAAAAACGCGTTCATTATGGCGTTTTGATTTAAATGACAAGATCGAAGTGGTTCGAAGTTTGGCCAAGGAATACAAGTGTGAACTGGTTCCATTGGACGGAATCTTAAATCAAGCGGGCATCCACTATGGATTCAAAGAAATTTGTGAGGATGGCGTACACCCAACAGAATTGGGTTATGACATTATCTATAAAGCATTACTGACCCACGTAGGGGTTGAGGAGAAAAAATGATTGTATCAGGAAAAATATCTGTTAAAGCAATATTGAAATATCGTAAAAGACCGATTAAATGTGTTTATATGTTGGATTCAAAACGTGACAAAGAAAGTCGTTATGTTGAATCAATTGCCAAGGGATTAAAGATTGAGAAAAAGACCCGTGAACAACTGGATGAATTGGCTCAAAATACCTCTCATGGTGGTTACTTATTAGAGTGTGAAGCGCGCTATAGTGACCGTGTAAATGATTTAACTAAAGGCAGTTTATCTCTCATGTTGGTTGAGGGTGTTTCTGATCCATTTAATATGGGTGAAATCTGTCGTACAGCTCAAGCAATGGGCTTTGATGGCATCGTTAGCAATCATTATGACTTCGGTGTCAATGAAGCGAAACTCATCCGTGCGAGCGCGGGTGCAAGTGAATCACTGTGGTGGCTTCAATCTCAAGATTTAGAAAAAGACATTAAATCAATTAAAGAAAAAGAAGTAGTGGTTGGTTCTGCACATCGCGGGGATGATTCAGTTTCTCTATTCGATTATAAAATGCCAGAACGTTTCTGTATTTGCTTGGGCGGTGCACTCAGAGGCCTTTCAAGAAAAGTATTGGATCAATCCGATGTGTTTGTAAGAATTGATTATGATGCGCGCGTTTCACTGAGCACTGTTGGTGCTTGTAGTGTATTTGCGTATGAGAGATATCGTCAGAAAGGATGATTTTGTGAAGATTACTTTAAGTCAAATGAGGGTTTATTCTAAAGATCCCAAAAGAAATATTTCAAAAATGACAGAAATCATTCATGCATCAGATGCGGAAATAGTTATATTCCCACAGCTGTGCATTTCAGGTATGTACTTGGGTGATGATTTATTGAGTGATGATTATATTGATTCTTTAATGGCTTATCATGATCAGATCTTAAATATCAGTCCAGATCAAGGTATTGTATTTGGTAATGTCAGTAAACAGGGCAATGCCGCGTATTTCGCTTATCAAGGGGAATTTCTTCATATTCAAGAAAAAAATAATCTCAATGATTATGAAAAAAGATATTTTAATGAAGACAACAATTCAAGTAATTTCCAGTTTAAAGGTAAAACATTGAAACTAATTTTTGATGAAGCAGATGCTGAGGAAATTGATTTGAATATTTTCTTAGGATCAAAGCCCTATGATAAAAATGAAAACAATAATCTAAATGAAGAAATACTCAATGACAATCAAAAATCCATTGCCTATGTAAACCATGTGGGAATTCAAAATACGGGTACCAGTGTCTATGTTTATGATGGTGGATCTTATTTAAATTATAATAATAAAAGATTTGAATTGAATCATAACTTTGAAACTCAAATAGAGACCATTGATTTAGAAGAATTTCAAACTAAGGAACAAACAAAAAATAAGAATCAAAAACTTAATGCAATCGTTTATGCCTTAAAATCATTTGATGAAGAAGTCTTATCCTACGGTCCCAACTGGTTGGTTGGGGTTTCAGGGGGATTAGACAGTTCACTGACTTTAGCCCTGATGGTTATGGCCTTGGGTAAAGAGCGCGTAGTGGGTGTTAACATGCCCTCTAAGTATTCTTCAAACACAACCATTAATAATGCCAAGCACATGTCTGAACTTTTGGGATTCAAATATTTAGAAATTCCAGTTCAAGATTTGGTCGAAAGTACCGTAAACCTATTTAATAAAGTAAATTACGATACGATTGAAGGGCTTGCATATGAAAACATTCAAGCAAGGCTCAGAGGTCATATTCTAATGACACTCAGTTCTCTTGAAAATGGGGTGGTTATGAATAATGGAAACAAAGTTGAAGTGGCTTTTGGCTACGCAACAATGTACGGAGATTCCATAGGCGCAATTTCTCTTTTAGCCGATCTTAACAAACTTGAAGTCGGGGAAATGGCACTAGAAGTTAATGAAATCTTAAAAGAAGAAATTATTCCAGAGAACTTAATTCCAGTCGTTAAAGAAAATTCTATTGAATGGGATTTCGCACCCAGTGCAGAACTTGCCCAAGATCAAAAAGATCCCATGAAGTGGGGTTACCATGATGAACTCTTAGATTTCATTATGGAAGGAAACAGATTTGAGGATGTTATGGAACTCTATTTAACTAAAGACATCTATAACACCAAGATGGGTAAATATCTTAATGCTTATGGTTTGGATGATCCTAAGTTATTCATATCAGATCTAGAGTGGGTTCAAAGAGTTTTGAATCTTGCGGTATATAAACGAGTTCAAGCACCCCCGATTTTATCATTATCAAAACATGCCTTCGGATCTCAAAGACAAGAATCTCAATTAAGTCTTCATAAGACAAAGAAGTACGAAATGTTAAAAGCAGAAATCACAAAATAAAACCCCTTCAAAATTTGAAGGGTTTTTCTTATTAAGAAATCAAATTTTGTGTTGAACAATTGAGATATTAAAAACTAATCTTTTTCTAAGCGTTTAATTCCAACTACAATAATTATGCTTACCATTATAATAGTTAGTACAGGGGGGAAAATAATAATATGCGAATATCCGTTCACTGTCATATTGTGGTATCCCCAAGTAGCAGGGAATAACTTACCAATTTTAATGAAAATGTCGGGTAATAAATCTGTTGGAAACATAATTCCTGAAAGCATTATTGATGGTAAAAATAAAGCCTGTGATGCCATTGTCAGTTTATTGGTACTTTTTAAAAATATACCAAGAATTGAACCCAATAGAAGGCAAGTTAATATAAAAACTAAGAGCATAGCGAAATACAAAATAAGATTATTGGGTATTGACGCATCATAAATTATTGGAGCAATGAGAAGAATGATTAAGCTAACCACAAATAGATGTATTATTCCAGAAATTAGGTTATTAATCACAGCAGTACCTAAAGGAATGCCACCAACTTTATATGATTTCTTAATCTCCTCACCATATATTTCCAATAAGGGTAATGGAGCTCCCAGAAAAGCACCCATTGAGACAGAGAATACGGTCATAGATTGAACCAATGTTAGTTTTGCCACAGGGTTAATGGAAGTAAAGATACTCCCCATAAATATAAAAAATATTAGAGGCACAACATAATAAGTCAGCACAACACCTTTATTTCTCATGTCTAATTT
>CBDUDQ010000091.1:0-4601 GCA_965365985.1 uncultured Erysipelothrix sp.
TTATCACTCGCAGAAAGGCTCTTTACTTCATACTCTTGTAAGTCTTGATTGATGTATCGTTCTGCACTGGTGAGTGTTTGTTTGCGAATGAATCCGTGTTCTTCTTTAACATTCTCAACTTGGCCTTTACTGACTTCGATGTAATAGCCAAAAGCACGGTTATAGCCGAGTTTTAAGTTCTTAATTCCAGTTTTTTCTTTTAATGATTGTTCGTAGTCCAATAACCATTGTTTGCCATTTGACTTTAAGTTCATCAGTTCGTCTAGTTTTTCATTTAATCCAGGTTTAAAAGTGCGCCCTTCTTTCATGATCACAGGCGCATCATCAAATACTGTTTCTTCCAAATTATCCGCTAGAAAAGATAAATTATCCATTTTTGAAATAAAATCAAACTCTTCAGAATTCCCCAACAAGCTTTGAATTTGTTTAAAAGCATATAAGGTTTGTTTTAAACGCACAAAATCCTGTGGGTTGTGTTTCAAAGCAGCCATTCTAGCGACCACTCTATGAATGTCATAAGTGTTTTTAATCTCATCGACCAAATCTTCGTTTAGATTAAAATCATGCATCAAGACTTCCATTCTTGAATGTCGTGTGCTGATTTGTGCTTGGGTTACCAAGGGTCTCATGAGCCATGTTCTTAATTGTCTTGCGCCCATGGTGGTGTAGGTGTGGTTTAAAAAATGAAATAGGGATAAATCCTTTGATTTTTGATGTTCGAATAATTCTAGATTATTCATTGAATTATAGTCCATACGTAAATAAGATTCGTCATTGAGGATTTGTAATACTCCTAAATGGTCTAATTTGCGTTTATGGGTATAGCTCAAATATCCCATGAGTCTTTTTAAAGCCATTTCAAACCCTTGATCAGCGTGGGTAATACTTTGATCTAAATCATCCTGATATGAAATATAGATGTCTGACTTGTCAGATATTTCTTTGATTGTCTTGGGATTAAAGCTTGAATCAAACACGACTTCTTTAACTTGGAGTTGTTGTAAGTTTTTCATGATTTCAATGGGATCATTCATCACTCGAATGCCCTTCAGACTGCCACTGACTAAATCGCAGCTGACAATTGAAGCATAAACAAGATCTGCGTGAACGCTGGCAATTTCTCTTGTTTCCAGTTCATCAAGGTCATAGTAAGTTCCTGGAGTCACTATTTCTACGACTTCTCTCTTTACAATGCCAACGGCTGTTTTTGGATCTTCTACTTGTTCAACGATTGCGACTTTATAGCCGTTTGAGACAAGTTTTTGGATGTATGATTTGGCTGCGTGGTGCGGGACACCACACATGGGAGCTTTTTTGTTATTTCCAGCTGAGCGCTGAGTTAATACAAGGTCTAAAACTCTTGCGGCAGTTAAAGCATCATCGAAAAACAATTCATAGAAATCCCCCAGGCGATAAAACACCAATGCGTCATTGGTGTTTTCCTTTATTTCCATATATTGTTTTAGCATTGGTGTTAGTTCACTCATATTGCCTCATTTCCTTCTAATTCTAATTCTTTGGCTCTTTTTTTCATCGCTTTATTAATTTCAGATTGAATGATATAAGATGCGGCTCCGTATGAGAGTAAGAAAGAGATTCTTGTCTCAACAATTCGGGTAACACCTTGTCTGTGTAAACCAGCGACGTTGAGTTTATCTCTGTCGATTAGGTTTACGTGAACACGAGTTGGGGTTGAACTGATCCATTCAATGTTTTCAAGACCGCCCAATCTTTCAATGAACTCGATAACACGTTCTTGTTTAGTTCCGATATTAAGAACATCAATGGCCACCTTCTTATAATAGAAGCGGGTCATGAAGAAATAAGCTAGAAAAATAAGTATTCCAAGCATGACGATGATTGTGATTCTTGAGAATACGGATGGATTTCCAATTAGTCCAAAGAGGTCTAAAATACTACCCGGTGTGGCACTGGATAAATTACCCATAAATGAGAATCCAAGATTAGCGCCAAAACCGTTTAATACGGCAAAGATAAAGCTACTCATGAATAAGTGGAATAGATATAGGATCGGTGCAGTGACCAACATCATCAATTCAACGGGCAACAGAATGCCTGATATCATTGATACTAAAACAGCACCTATAAATATGATTGCATTCATATTGAATGATTTCTTACGCGTAATGGTTGTCCATAGTGCGAGTAAATAACCCGGTATGGCAAATATATTAAGAACGTAGAAAGCAGCTGTGAAGCGTCCTGAACCACCCAAACCGAGGGTGTTTACAGTTTCTTTTGCTTGTGCTGTCCAAATATTGACATCCCCTACAAAAGTTACGCCATTGAGGTTCATCCAAGAACCGCCCATAGCCCCCAACCACATTTCTTGATGTAATATATTATCTAAGTTTAAGAGAGAAAGAATTCTCTCCATTCCACCATAAGCAAAGAGGTTCATTGGATTATTAACATCACTTGAAACAAAATTCATAATTGAATAAATAAACTTGATGAAGTGAGGCCATAGTTGACTGAATAAAAGACCCAGTGCAATGGCGCCAATAATTGAGTTTACCAGCTTAAAGGTATCTTTATCAAAGTAAGAGAGCTGTGAAATACGAGTCGGACTCTTCTTAGGACGGTACATATATCGAAGCATCAAGTACACAGCCGCAACACCAATCGTCCCTGTTGCTAAGAGTGGATAATCAACACCACTGAAATTTAACTTAATATAAGGAATTAAAGAAGCATCACTCAAGCCTTTTGGAGAGAATAAAGCCAATGATAAGAGGAATACAATGTACGATACAACACCAGCAATGACAATGTTTGGTTCATCCAAACGATAGGTCAGTAACTTTAAAAATATATATATTGGAAAGTATGATAAAATAAGACCACCGCTGAATAACAAGGTTTTTGAAACCGTGCGTAACAGTGGCATATCTAATTTTAAAAATTCATTAATATAGGGGTTCACGATGATCGAACCCAAAGCAATCATTAATGATCCTACAAAAATAGTTTTAATGGGTAATTGCAGTTGTTCGTAATAATTTTGAAATCGATTCATAAGTAACACCTCGCGCTTTTCCCTCTTATTATACACTATTATCCGATTATGAAAAAGGAGACCTCATGAACATTTTTTCTACAGAAAGCACCAAACAGTTTACACTCGATAAAATGCTTGTATTCTTGTTTTCTGCCACCGCATTGGTCAGCATTGGTTCAATATACTTAGCCAAACCGCTGCTCAACTCAAATGTGGGAAACAGCTTTATCATCCAACAGACCATGTGGTTTGTCATCAGTGCAGTCGTAGTATTCATACTTCTTAAAATGGGCATCGACCGTGTCTTTAGTTTAGCGAATGTATTCTACTATATACTATTATTCTTATTAGTCTTGCTGGCCTTATCAGCAAAAGGGATTATTTCATTGCCTTTCATTAGGTCAGTGGGGGGATCTTTTGCTTGGATACAAATTCCTAAGCTGGGAAGCATTCAACCTTCGGAATTCATGAAAATTGTTTTGGTTATAAAAGCAGCGAGTACATCACCGAACACAACACCGATAAAACAGATTATACTTTCGCATCTGATTTCAAACTCATCATTGAATTGGCTAAATTTGTCTTATTACCCATCTTCTTGATCATCCTTCAACCTGACTCTGGAATCCCAATTGTTATGTTGGTCTCTTTGGCTGTAATGTTCGTCCTATCAGGAGCGAGAAAAGAATGGTTCTTCATCATATTTGGTGGGGCACTTTTACTACTACTCGGCATTGTCTTTCTGTATAAATATAATAATGAATTTCTAAACATGCTGTTTGGCGGGGGGACTGGATCTTATCGTTTAAACCGATTCGAATCTTGGTTGGATTATGAATCCGATCCAGGTAAACTCGGATTCCACCTTTATAACTCATTGGTAGCTCAAGGAACCGCAGGTCTTACAGGCCACCCACTCTCATCTTTCATCATCAGCATTCCAGAAGCTCAAACTGACTTCATCTTTGCGGTCATCTCACAAAACTTTGGTTTTGTGGGTGCTTCAGCAGTCATCATCTTAATCTTTGCCTTAGACGTTAAGTTAATCTTAATCACCTTAAAATCAAGGCTCACAAGGGAGCGCATTATGATGATGGGGATCATTGGAATGATTGTATTCCAAGACTTCCAGAATATCTCTATGGTCTTGGGTATTTTACCCATTACAGGTATTACACTACCCTTTATCTCATATGGTGGATCAAGCATGCTTTCATACATGATTCCGCTCGCAGTCGCGTTCCACATGCACTCGGAAACACAAAACGAATTTAATCACGCTTAAAAATTGATGTTCGAGGAAACCTATTCAATCATTTCAAAATGAAAGGAGAATAGATTTATGGATTTCATATATTATATTGGTGAATTGATATTTGGTTTACAACTTCTTAAACCAATTAAAAATTGGCTTAAAAAGAAAAAAACATTTATAAATAAATCGGATTTATTTATAAATGTTTTAGCATTGTTTATTTTCTTTATTGGTACTTATATCTCTGTTGTTATTTTAATAAATTTGATTGGAATCTGATTATCAATTTGATTCCAACTTGAATACCATTTCGCAATGTTTACG
>CBDUDQ010000092.1:0-4546 GCA_965365985.1 uncultured Erysipelothrix sp.
ATGTTTTAGAATTCAACGTTCGGTTTGGTGACCCAGAAACACAAGTCATCTTACCCAGATTAGAATCAGACCTATTAGAACTCATGTTATGTGTAAACAATCAAACAATCACACAAGACATGATAAAACTAAAAGATCAAACAGCCCTAACAACCATTCTCATTTCAAAAGGTTACCCAGAAACATTTACCACCAATCATGAAATAGAAATTAAAGACAAAGGATTGGTCTTTCAAAACGGCACAAAAAAACAAGAAGATAAAATCCTAAGCACAGCAGGAAGAGTCCTCTCAGTCGTAGAACTTGGATCAGATCTCAACAAGATAAACAAAGACATGCAGGAACGCATCAAAGACATTCACTACGAAAATAAATCATTCAGAAAAGACATTGGCATTCTTTCTTAGAATTAATAATAAAAAACAAAGGAACTTTTCATCCACTGAAAGGTTCCTTTGTTTATCTAAATTAACTTTTTTCTAAAAAAACTTTTTAAAGTTACCCAACATACCCCGAGCCAACTTACGACCCACATCCCCAGTTACGGTATTGAGTGCTGTTTTAGCAACCTTATTTAGAGGGTTGTTTTTTCTTGCTTTTGCTTTCGCTCTTTCATGAGCCAAAGCAATTTTCTCTTGTTCTTTTAATTCTTTGGCATCAAATTTTTCTTGAGCCACTCTTTGTTTTTCTTGTTCTTTCATTTCTAAATTCATTAATTTTTCTTCATCTTTTGCCTGCGAAATTTCTTTTTTCTCCAAGTTTTGAGCTTGTAAGATTTCATACGCAGATTCACGGTCAATGCTCACATTGTATTTTTGGAACATGATCGAGGAATTAACTAAAACCAATCTTTGTTCAGGCGTAATGGTTCCAATGACACTTTTTGGTGGCACAATCATGGCTCTTTCAACCACTGATGGACGCCCTTCAGAATCCAGGAAACTCACCAAAGCTTCACCCGTCTTCAGTTCCGTAATGACATCTTTAACTTTAAACTTAGGATTTTGTCTGAATGTTTCAGCAGCCGCAATAACAGCTTTCTCATCCCTTGGAGTATAAGCTCTTAAAGCATGTTGGACCCTATTTCCAAGTTGACCCAAAATACGATCCGGAATATCAATTGGATTTTGAGTGATAAAGAACACACCCACCCCTTTTGATCTGATTAAGCGAACGACTTGTTCAATTTTCTCAAGCAGTATTTTTGGTGTATCAACAAACAATAAATGGGCCTCATCAAAAAAGAACACAATCTTTGGTTTATCAACATCACCCACTTCAGGAAGTTGTTCAAATAATTCTGATAACATCCACAACAAGAACGTTGAATACAATGTTGGTGAATTGAACAATTGTTCAGCCGCCAAAACATTAATGTATCCTTTTCCATTTGAATCAACCTGAATAAAATCATGAATATCAAGATCGGGTTCACCAAAGAATAAATCCCCACCTTGATCCTCAAGTCTTAAGAGTGAGCGCTGAATCGCCCCCACAGATTGAGCAGACACATTACCATATTGTAATGTAATATCCTTGGCATTCTCACCCACATAGATGAGCATGGATCTTAAATCCTTTAAATCAATCAACAAGAGTTCCATTTCATCCGCCAGACGGAATACAATGCTCAAGACACCCTCTTGAGTATCATTGAGATCAAGTAGACGCGATAAGAGTAAAGGACCCATTTCACTCACTGTGGTACGCACAGGATGACCCAATTTACCAAACACATCCCAAAGACGCGTTGGATAAGAATCAAAACTAAAATCCTTCAAGTTTAAGAAATCAATGCGCTCCTGAATCTTAGGATTCATTACTCCAGCAACAGACAAACTCGCAAGGTCCCCCTTCACATCAGCCAAAAATACAGGCACACCAATAGAACTGAAATGTTCTGCCATCACTTTAAGCGTTACAGTCTTACCAGTCCCAGTAGCACCCGAAATTAAACCATGACGGTTAGACATATTCGACAATAACTCTACCGGGTTCTCCCCTTTACCAATTAAAAATTTGTGTACTTCGCTCATAATAGCCTCCTTGTATAAACAGCATATAAAACCAATCATCTATAATCAAAATCACTCATAAGTCATTAAGCTCATTATATCATTATTTACTTTGGTTATTAAATGAAACGAAAACGAAAGAAAAATATCTAATCTCCCTTATGTTTAGTTTTTAGTTTTACCTTAAAAAGCTACTGAAAGATGGGGCTCTAGAGTTCTAAGCACTGAATGTGTAAAGGCAAGAATGTCTGTATCAAAATGAAATTTTCTTTACTCCCAGTCTAAGGAAGACAAACATCCGATATCTGATGACACTCACATACTGCATAAATTCTTTACTTGAAGCCATCAAACGCCTCCTTTTAAATATTGAAAGAAATAAAAAACAAAGCAATATTCCAATCAAATAATTAAAATAATAGAAGAAAGACTCCAAAAGCGTTATAATAGCCCTAAAGCAAAGAAATCAGTGCTAAGCAGGAGATTACAATGAGACTTGATAAATTTTTAGCCAACAATAACATTGGCAGCAGAAAAGAAGTAAGAAATATGGTCAAAAGAAAACAGGTAAGGGTCAATGATGAAATCATGACTGACTTTGCCCACATTCTAGACTTAGATAAAGATGTCGTATATTACAATGATGAACCCATTCATTACACCAAAGATGTTTATTTCATGCTCAACAAACCAGCAGGATACATCTCAAGTCATGAAAGCGATCAGTACCCTTCAGTTTTAGAATTGATTGAAGACAATCGCACCGATTTGATTATGGTTGGACGACTGGACGCAGACACCGAAGGACTCTTAATCATTACCAATGATGGAAAATTCTCACACCAAATTGCCCACGGTAAAAAAGAAATCCAAAAACAATACTATGTTGAACTTGAAAAAGACTTTGACACCAAATTCATTAAAGAACTTGAAACTGGGATTGCTTTAGAAGAACACATGTTGAAACCAGCTAAAGTAGAAGTACTGACAAAAAACACAATCTTATTATCAATCGCAGAAGGTAAATACCATCAAGTAAAACGCATGATGCACCATTGTGAGAATGAAGTCACTTATTTAAAACGAATCAAAATCGGAAATTTAGAACTTGATGAGTCACTTAAAAAAGGTGAATACAGACCGCTCACTGAAGCAGAAATTAATTTATTCAAATCATAGAAAAGCCCCAAGCATAAAAATATGCTTGGGGCTTTTCATTTTTATTTAAACTTTACATAAATGCCTTGAAGACTCACATAGTAATTTGAAATCATGTCATTGGTATTGCTGGTTATATCAACATTATTCAGTACCATAAGGATCTGCACATCTTCATTTTCAACAATAAACTTCATATCGTCAAACAAGACCTCAACCGAACGATTGCCGTTTGATGGGTTGTTAGAAATTAAATTTTTAAGGAAGTCTTCTAAGTTTTCTTCAATAATTGCATTGTCTTCTAATAATAATTTAATTTGTGGGATGCCCTGATCTTCAAGTTGGAACTGAATTTCGTAGAGGCCTTTATTGCCTTTGAAAGTATATGCATTATCAACAGATTCTAGAACCATCATATTTAAACTCAATGAATAACCACTGATATCAATGGTCTCAGATCTCAGTTCATAACTGGTATAACTGTCGTCTGTAGGCTCTACATTCCCGCCATAGATCTTATCAAAGCCAAATGTATTCTTGAACACTTTATTATCATTTAATTCTTTTATAAACCAAACTGGTCTTTTAATTTTTTGAGAATCAGAAATAAACTGGACTCTGTCAGTTACCTGATTTCTAAAATTGACACTTGGTATTTCTGTTTGAGGAGTGATTGTATTATCAGTCAAATAGCCTTGATCAATCAATTGGTTTTCCAATCGTTTTACTTGAGAATTAAAAGCAACATCTTGATATCCAATGAACGGCATTGCCCATATCATAGATAAGACAATGGCAAGCAATGATATTTTTCTATAGGATTGATTTTTTAATAGAATAATCAAGATCATTGAGATCACCGCGAATATCCAAGTGAGAAGAAATGAATACTCATTGGTCATGAATCCATTTTTATTGATTTGAACAAAAAGCGCCCAAGCTTCAAACATCAAAATTAAGAGTCCCGCATAAGGGTACAGTTTCTTATAAAAGAGCGCTAATTTACTCTCATATTTAGAAACCATGATATGAAGCCATAAACCAGTGAATATGTATGCAGTCGCAATACCAGATAATTGAGTAAAGGAAACCTCAACATCACTCAATACTGTTTGAAGTGACCAAAGTAATAAGACCACTGTTAAAGCAATTAAGATTGGAACTAAAATTGATCCAAATAAAACAACAATGAATCTGGGTTGTTCTATTATTTCTTCACTGAAATCAGCTTCCTTCAAACTTGGAAAATACCCTAAGAATAAAGTGAAAGATAAGAACATAACTAAAACCCCAAGATACTGATAAATTGTGAAGTTTAATCCTCTATAAACCAAAGCCTCAAATGCGCCGATGACACCAGACACACCCAACAT
>CBDUDQ010000093.1:0-4465 GCA_965365985.1 uncultured Erysipelothrix sp.
ATCTTAAAAATATGTTAAAAGTTTCACAAGAAATCATTATGATGAATTATTTTATGATATGATTTGAATATTATAAAAAGGGGGATTTATTATGAACAAAAAAATGAAGCCATGCAAATCTTGTGAGAAAGCAGTCGCAAAGAGTGCAAAGAAATGTCCTAATTGTGGACAAGATCAAAGAAATTTCTTTACGAAACATAAGATATTAACAGCATTTCTTGTAATTGTTGTTTTAGTAGCTGTTTCAGGGTTAGCTGGTGACAGTGATGAACCAAAAGCAGTCACACCAGAAACATCTGGTGATGAAACTGCTGAAGTTGAAAAAAATGAAGTAGCAAAAGATGAAGCCAAAACTGAATTCCAATTGGGTGAGTTGATTTCTTATAAAAACTTTGATTTGCTAGTTGATAACAAAAGAGAAGTTGCTGGATTAACTGATACAGTTTATACAGTATTTGATATTACAATAACATCGAAAAAAGACAACTTCCAATTCACAGGATCATTTCAAGGAGAAACTGCTGATAATGAAGTATTGGATGATACCATCGCATTTGTTTCTGATGACTTGGGCGACCCGGTTATGACTTCTTTTATGAAGAAATTAGATAATGGTCAAAAATCAAAAGGTTACTTGGCATTTGATAAAGACTTTAATAAACTTGAAATAAGAAGTAATGCTTTTGCGAGTGATAAAATCATCGTCATAGTTAATTAAGATGTATTAGAATAGAAATAGTTAAAACGGTCCATAGTGGCCGTTTTTTTCTTTCTAACAAAGAATCGCACATATATCATTGAATAATAGAAAATCAAATGCAATCGTTTGAATTATTTGTATTTGTTTGATAAAATGAAGGTAATAATAAGAACTTATGGTTCTTTGGGGGTGAATCTTATGAATTATGTTGTTTTGATTGCTGATGTGATTGATTCTAAGAAGGTTAAGGATAGGAAACAATTGCAGTTGATCTTAAGGGATATCTTGAGTTCTGTGAATAAAGTGCATGCTGATTCGATTCATGCTGATTTGACTTTAACTTTGGGTGATGAGTTTCAGGGGGTGTTTTTGTCTGTTTCTTCGTGTCTATTGGTTATGGATCAAATCAGTGCTTCGCTTGCTGTTAGAACTGTGAATGACTTGGGTGCTTTGGTTTCGCTTCGTTTTGGGGTGGGGCTTGGGACCATTGAGGCTGATATTCCTGATTTGTCTTTGAGTATTGGTGGGGATGGTCGGGCATTTTGGTTTGCGCGTGAGGCTTTGGATTATATTTCTTCTAATAATGATTATGGGATGAGTAATGAGTGTTTTAGGGGTTTGGGGGATTTTGATTTGGTGGTGAATGATTTCATGGGTGTTTTGTCTGTGATTCGTAATTCTTGGACTTTGTCTCAGATCACCATGGTGGATTATCAATTTCATTTTTTTGGTTATTCGGGGGTTGTTAATGAATCTTTGCGTGCTTTAATATTGGATCATTATGGTGTTTCTATGAGTGCTCAGACCTTGAGTCGTCGCATCATTGTTTCGAATGTGAAGCAGTATGTGAATGGGCGTAAGTCTTTGGCTTTGCTTATTGAGAAAAGGGGTGGGGTCTTATGATTTATTGGGTCTTGTTGGCGCACATCTTGGGTGATTTCTATTTCCAAAGTGAGCGTTTGTCTGTTTTGGTTAAGAGTGAGGCTGAATTGAGTTTTGATGCTCCGCTGAATCTTCGAAGACGGCCTTATTTATTGGTGCATGCTTTGTTTTATTATCTTGGGGTATTGATTGTTTTGAACATTGGGGCTTTCTTTTATGGAATATTGCCTGTGCTGGATGCTTATATCTTTGCTGTATTGATGGCGGTGTTTCATTTGTTTATTGATTTATTAATGAAGGGGCCTTGGATGGATTATTTCTTGGGTCGTATGGCTTCAATTTTCTTTTTTGATTTGGATAAGCACCGGACTTCTTTACTTAAGTTCTTTGTTGATCAAGCACTACACATTCTTTCTTTTGTTTTGATGATTTCTTTGTTTGATACATCTCATGATTTCTTGGGTTATTATGGGTTGCGGGGTTTGATTGCCATCTTGTTGGTGATGAAGCCGGCTAACATTGTGATTCGTCTTTTCTTGGCTCAGTATTTGCCTGATAAGGATGAGGGGGAGGGCCATGAGGGTGCGGGTCGCTTGATTGGTAATTTGGAGCGCTTGTTGTATTTGATTGCGATCATGTCTCATTTGTATTTGGGTTTTGCTGTGATTCTTTCAATTAAGGGTTTTGCGCGTTATAAACAAATTGGTGAGGATCCTAAGTTTGCTGAGTATTTTACTTTGGGTACGTTTATGAGTTTACTCATCACTTTTATTGTGGGTGGTTTATGGTTGTTTATGGTTTAGTACTTTGGTATGATAAAGTAAGCATAAGCGGTGATATTATTTATCAAATGATAAATGGCAGTCATGATGCTGTACAAAAGCATTGGGTTTGGGTAATATATTTTTATAACAGCATCTTGATAACACGTGAGTGTGAATGGGCTTTCGCTTCGGCGAAAAGATGGATTGTTTGATTGAAAGAGGGTTCTCTTCTTTTGCTTGCGTTTTTTGTGGGCTGGATCAAATATTTCTTGCCTATCAGGATGTTTTTTCTTTGGATTGATCACAAGGGGATTTTATAAGGAGGATTTATTATGAATGAATTGAATGCGCCTAAGTTATACAGTGGTTTTATGGCTGCCGCGACTCAGTTAATTGAGAATAAGGATATATTAAATAAGATTAATTTCTTTCCGGTTGCGGATCGTGATACGGGGAGTAATTTGGCTGCGAGTATGCGTGGGATTACGGATGGCTCTCATGATGTGTCTTCTGTTTCTGATTTGATGACTTCTATTTCTAAGGGGCTCATCATGGCGTCTCGGGGGAATTCGGGGATTATCTTTTCTCAGTATTTGAGTGGGTTTGCGAGTCGTTGTGTGGGTTTGTCGGTTATTTCTTTGGCTGATTTTAGTGTGGCTTTGGATATGGCGACTGAGACTGCTTATAAAGCGCTTGAGAATCCGATTGAGGGTACCATTCTTACTTTAATGAGTAAGTGGAGTGAGCTCATTGCTTTGGAGAGTAAAAAGCATGATGATTTCTTTTTGGCTTTAAATGAAACGATGCCTGCTCTTGAGAAAACTTTGAATGATACGGCTGGGGCTTTGAGTGAGTATAAAAA
This sequence comes from uncultured Erysipelothrix sp., assembly GCA_965365985.1. Classification (GTDB taxonomy): domain Bacteria; phylum Bacillota_I; class Bacilli_A; order Erysipelotrichales; family Erysipelotrichaceae; genus Erysipelothrix. The sequence goes on from CBDUDQ010000093.1 coordinate 3,209, forward strand.
GCAGAAGTTGGTTGATTCGGGGGCTTTGGCATTTTATTATTTTGTCTTGGGCTTTAGAGATGGCTTGAGTGGTGAGGTGACGGCTGTTACTTTGCCTGATTTTGATGAGTTTATCAATCATGACAATCATGATTTAACGTATCGTTATTGTACTGAGGTCTTGTTTGAGGCTCCCAATTATAATACGGATGTCTTGCGTGAGTCTTTGAGTTTGTTGGGGGATTCTTTGATCATCAGTGAGAGTGATGATTATTATAGAGTTCACATTCATACCAACACTCCGGTTGATGTGGTGAGATTGTTGCCCAGTGATGCTTCTTTGCGTCACATAAAGAGTGATGATATGTCTATGCAAGTTCGGGTATCTTCTGCGAAACCGGGTAAGATTGCCATTGTCAGTGACAGCATTGCTGATGGTGAGTTTGAGCATGAGGATTTCTACCGTTTGCCTTTGAATCTTTTAATGGATGGGGTGACGTATCTTGATAAGCGAAGCATTGATAATGCGTTTGTTTATGAGCATGATGGGAAGGTTTCTTCTTCTCAGGTGAATGAGGCTCAGGTCTTGGAGTTTTTGGAGCCCATCTTATCTGTTTATGATGAAATTTATATCTTGAGTGTGTCTTCTAAGATGAGTGGGACTTATGGTAGTTTCAAGCGGGCTTTGGATTCTTTGGATCTTGGGGATAAGAAAGTTCATTTGGTTGATTCTAAGACGAATTCTGCGGCTCAGGGATTGCTTGTCAATCACGCTTTGCGTTTGGTGGATGAGGGGGTCTCTTATGATGCTTTAATTTCTCAGATGGATGTTTTAAAGAATCAGGCTCGCATTTATGTGAGTATTGATGATATTGGTCCAATGGCGAGGTCAGGTCGAATCCCTAAAAAAGTAGGGTCTGTTTTAATTAGCTTGGGATTCAGACCGATTGTTTCAATTGATGCTTCGGGGGAGGGTTCAATTGATGGTTTGGCTTTTTCTAAAAAGAAAAATGCGAAGCTCTTCGAAAAGAAAATTAGAAATTCTGATGTTTCTGAATATGTATTGGCTTATACATCGGATAAGAAAGATGCAATGGAATGGGAAGATAAGATATTCGAAATGACAGGGGTTAGGGCGCTTCAAATTGTGCCGACGTCTGCCATAGTCGCAATGTCAGCGGGGAAACATTCTGTCGCGATCGCATTCATTGATAAGAATAAAAAGGGGGCGTAGTTCATGGTTTTGCTTTATGTATTAGTTGCTTATAGCATCATGTT
>CBDUDQ010000094.1:0-4440 GCA_965365985.1 uncultured Erysipelothrix sp.
CAAACGTTCTTTCGTTATCTAAGAATAACTCTTTTCCTTTTCTGATGAATTTTGACTTATCTGAAAATATGGTTTCATTTATATCTTCATCGTCTTCTTCTTCAGAAACATCTGACTTAAGAATGGTTTTAGAATCATGCATGATTAAGTATGACATTTTATCTTTAATGATGAATTCTAGTGACATGCCGCCTGCTTCAGTTTGTAAGTAAACCTGATCTCCTGATACGGCTGTATGAATGACGCTTTCCATACTAAAGTTATCCATTGATGTACTTTGTTTAATTTTAATTGAATATTCCTTCGAGTTCATTAGGTCGCTTAAAACTTTTGATCTGCCCTCATCATTTGGCTTGATGTGCTCATTTGGTTTATTGGTATCATCCTGAATGGGTGGCTTGTCTATATTTGGCTTTGTTTCTTTTGATGAACATCCTGTAATAATCAAAAGTGTTAATAGCAGTATCCCGAGTTTATTAATCGTATTTCTCATAGATATCTTGCTCCTTTCATTGGCAATATCTGTGTTTGAATCTGTACTTATATCTAAATATATAATACCTTCTATTTATAATTACATCAATTTAACTTACTTGTTATTTATTACACATAAAATGGATATTATTCTGTTTTTTTCATAAATAAAACCCAAATCATTCAAAAGAAGATTTGGGTTTTATTATTTCATTTATTTTTCTTTAATTGATGCACTTGAAACCGTATCTGCCGCGTCTTTATCTTCATGAACTGAGGCACTGCTGACAACATCTGTTCCCCCAGTGAGTTCTTGACCCGTTTGTGTTAGGTACCAATCTACAATGGGTTTAAAATCTAAGATGAATTCGTTTACGCCAACATATTTCCCAGCTTTATCGTGCATTGCTTGATAGTTATGTACCACATACTTTTCTTTACCATGAAATGGAACATGAACTCTCACCACATCTTGAGCCCCTGATCTGAGTTGTTGTAATACCCACTCAACCCCTTTTAGGGCTTTTTCAGGATGACACGCTGCTAAGGGGTTTCCTACTTGTGATGGGCGTCTTGAAGCCAACATCTCATCTTCTTCTTTAGTGTAGTTATAATATAGGAATTGATTGTTATCATCAGCATACGTAATTTCCATTGGCATTGAAGCCAAGAAATAATTGATTTGATCAACCGTTAAAAGACCTTGATCTAATTTAACATATTGATTGCCTTCAACGGCATTTGTTTTTTTCGCTGCTTGATCTAACCAATCATCTGCGTACATATCAACATCCACTACTGTAGTTTCGATTGTTCCTTTACAGTGTAAATCTTCTGCTTTGGGTTTTTCTTTTTCTTCTAAATAGGTAACCATTTCGATAAACTTAACAAACTTGATTAAAATTGATTTAAGGAAACCAATCGTTTTCTCATCCTTAAGATTGCCTTTATCATCAAAAGCAGTTTGAACAGATCCCAAAAGAAATTCATTGCCTGGTAATACAATGGCATTCACTCCAGGAGCATCCAATATTTGACGAAGATGAAGTTGGGCTCTTGAAGAACCTTGGTCATAATATGATGCCCCTACAATCATGACAGGCTTCCCATCAAGAGGATGAATTTTAAATGACAACCATTCAATTAAACTCTTCAAAGCAGGAGTAATGGTTCTGTTGTGTTCCGGAGTCGCGATAATCACGCCATCTGCGCTCAAAATTTTCTTGTTGATTAATTGAATTGCGTCACTCTCAGTTTGATCATCACTTTGATTAAATAGAGGCAAATCTTTTATTTCAATTAGTTCTATTTCAAATAAATTAGAGTAGTGTTTTTTAATAAACTGCAATAAACTGCGGTTGTATGACTGTTCAGCATTTGAACCAACGATTCCAACGATTTTCATAAGGATAACCTCTTTTCTATAATTTTTCCCATTTGAAGTCTTGCGCTTCTTTTTTATTCATTTCATGTGCACGAATTAATTGGTTGGTAATTTCCAGAAATAACAAGAAATCTTCAAACAAGTTTTCTAGTTTTTCTGTCTTTTCTTCGCTGATTAGATTGCCTTCTTCATTGAATGCCTGTAATGAATAACCCAAAAGATATTCTGAACTGGGCATGATGCGTGCCTTCAGTTCAGGCGAATCCAGGATGTGTCTTAGATGGGCTTGTGCTCTTGATGAACCCAACGTTCCATAGGATGCTCCTGTGACCATGACGGGTTTATCTACAAATGGGTAAATACCATAAGACAGCCAGCTGAGTGCATTCATTAAAGATGCAGGTGCAGCATGATCATATTCAGGCGTACTGATGATGACCCCATCGGCTTCCTCTATTTTCTTTGCCATATCTAATACAACTTGAGGGAGTGTCATGTCTTTTGGTTTGTTAAACATGGGCAAGTCTTTTATTTCTAAAACCTCAATTTCAGCAATCGATGAGAAGTGTTTGCTCATAAATTGTAATAGCTGACGGTTTGTTGATTTGTCAGAATTTGTTCCTACAAGTCCGATTAATTTTTTCATATTTTAATTCCTTTCTTTGATGAGATTTGTCTCACGATTTTTTAATTTCTAAAGATTTTGATGCAATAATGTCTTCATTTTTTGTAATGATTAAACACTCAATGTTTTCTAGATCTGAAACGATTTCAAGAATCTCTTTACTGTTTTTTCCAAACAATCTTGTGGTCCATATTTCTCCATCTAAGGAGCTGTCAGAAATGATGCTCAAACTCGCGACATCACTCTCAACTGGATATCCAGTTGTTGGGTCTAAAATGTGGTGGTATATTTTTCCATCGTTTTTAATATATCGCTCATAAATACCGGATGTGACTACGGATTGATTTTTGATTTTTAGGACTACAAGATTTTCATTAGTAAGTTGTTTGGGGTCTTGAATGCCCACGCGCCAATATCCATCTGAATGTTTATTTGACTCTCCTAAAATTTTAACATTGCCACCTAAGTTAATCATGGCAGATTTAACATTGATCGATTCTAAATACTTTATAATCAAGTCTGCGATAAACCCTTTTGCTAAAGCACCTAAATCCAATAGCATGCCCCTCTCTTCTAAATAAACAGAGAGTTCTGATTTATTTAAATGAATCTTTAAGGGATTTGTGATACTTAATAAGTTCTGAATTGTTTTATCATTGGGGATTTTTGAATCTTTAAATCCAATGCGCCAAGATTGAACTAGGGGACCTATGGCAATATTAAGGTAACTGTCTTCTATCAAACTGTGGTGTTTTCCCATTTCGATGAGTTTATATAAATCAGAATGAACCACGACACTTTTTATTCCAGCATTTAGATTTATCTTCATCAATTCTGATTGGGGATCATTTGCGCTGAAGCGCTTTTCATATACAGTGAGTTGCTTGCTGATCTCATCTAGAATTGATTTGGAATTTTCATGATCAAGATATAAATCAATCACTGTACCCATCATATAGAGCCGTCTTTCATTCAACTTATTTGATTCCATATTTAATTATTCTCACTGAATTGGAGCTTACTGTATTTATTTTCTAATACACCAATTTTATTTAGAAGAATTGAATTTTTATTAATTTTGGCAATGGTTCTCGCATCATACAAAAGTTCTAAAATTTTAATCGATTCTTTTTCTAAATTTATGGCATTCAATGCCAGTTGGTAAAATGCACGTGCCAAATAATAAGTAATGTGATTATGCGAACATATCTCTACCACGTATTCGAGTAAAGCATTGCCCACTTCAATTTCTTTTATATTAGAATAGTACTCGCCGCTTTGATAAACAATGTTTAAGATTCTCCAAGTATCTTCGTTGTTTTTAATTGGGTATTTATAAATTTGATCCAGGACTTTGTTGAAATAAACTCCGGCTTTTAATGAATTATCATCACGCTGATACGCCATTCCAATTCCGGTGTACGAAAGTAAATGATAAATTTTAGTCTGATCAGTAATATTATTATTTAGTATTTCATTAAATGATAAAAGTATTTCTGTCATGGGCTCACCCTTAAATATCATTAAGTAAGCTTTGAGATAATAGTATCTTTGGTGTAATAAAGGATCGTTAATGTCATCAATGCATATCGTTTCCAATAGTTCATGTGCAAGTTGATACTCACTTGTGATGAGATAAAATTCCGCTTTATTGAGTTTTTCAATCTCAAGTGAATATTGAATTTCAACTTTTGGAAAAAGTTCGGAAATTGGTAATTCTAATCTTTCACACAAAGCCAAGACTATTTTTAAACTTGGAACTTGCCCGTTCTTCTCGAAGCGACTCAGTGTGGCTTGTGTACAGATGTCTTGAGCCAACTCTATTTGGGAGAAACCTTTATTTTTTCTTTGTTCAATAAATAAATCAATGTTCATATTATCTCCTTTCTTCGATATCTTTTACTTAAGCATCTCTTTACATTTAAAGTATACATCCCGAATGAGAAGGATTGAGAAG
>CBDUDQ010000095.1:0-4396 GCA_965365985.1 uncultured Erysipelothrix sp.
GTTAAAAGGGGGCATTCAAAATGATTAAAATAGGGGTCGCTTTATCTGGTGGTGGCATAAAATCTTTTTCACAGCTCCCATTTTTAAAAAAGTTAAAAGAAGATGGCATCAGAATCGACATGATTTCTGGAACTTCAATGGGTGCAGTTGTTGCGGGCTTATATGCTTGTGGGATTGAGCTGGATGAAATTAAGGAAATCATATTAAAAGTAGAATCTGAAATGATGACTAAGAAGGTCTTTAGAAGACCCAGCGTTAAGTTGCTTCCATTTGCCAAGGAGAAAATTTCTGGTGGCTTTGTGGATGGGTCATTTTTAGAATCTTTACTTGTTGATATTTTAAAAAAATATGATATTAAAAAGCTTACTGATGTAAAGATTCCACTTGCCATTCCTGCTGTAGATATCATCACTGGTGATTTGGTGATGTTTGTATCTCACCCACATTTATTTGATAAAGGGCATCGTGAGTGGGATGTCATTTCTGATGTTTCTTTAGCAAAGGCCATTACGGCTTCTTGTTCATTTCCAATGGTGATTTCTGCGATGCCACTGAACAAGATGATGTTGGTCGATGGGGGTGTTCGAATGAACTTGCCCACAACTCCGCTGAAGGCTTATCATGCTGATAAAATCATCGCGATTACGATGCATTCCAGTCTTAAAAATCAAGAGGTGTCTGGGATCATGCAAACGGCAACCCGCTTGATGGATATCATGAGAATGGAAATGGATGAAGTCTATCTATTGGATGCTGATATTCAGCTGAATGTGCCGCTAGACGAGGTACAAATATTCGATATTGGTAAAGGTGAACAAACTCTTGAAATAGGTTCAAAAGTAGCGCTGGAAAGCAATCCTAAGATTCAGAAATTATTTGAAAAAACCCCATGGTACAAAAAGATATTGAGGAGATAAAGAATCTCCTTTTTTTTATGAATTATGATATAATGATAACGGTTATCATTATTGAAAAGGGGATACAATGAAAACAATACTAAGGAACATGAAAGATACGGTAATCAGTGCTTTACTGCTGATACTGGGATACTTTCTTAAAAGTGATGTAATTTTAGCATTGGCAATTATTATCGGGGGATATAAACAAACAAAAGAAGGTATCATGGATACCATTGAGAACAAGAATCTAAATGTTGAATTGCTCATGATTTTATCTGCAATTGGCGCAAGTTTAATAGGATTCTATTTAGAAGGTGCTGTATTAATTTTTATCTTCTCATTATCTGGTGCACTTGAAGCCTATACTTTAGATCAATCTAAACGAGAAATCAGAGCTTTAATGGAATTACAGCCTACAAGCGCAAACAGACTGTTATCAAACGGCTCTGTTGAGACTGTTGCTGTAGAGTTATTAAAACAAAAGATATCATTGTCGTTGCGGTTGGGGAAACAATTCCAATTGATGCGAGAATTATCAAAGGGAAATCGAGCATTGAGGAAGCAGCCATTACGGGTGAATCCATGCCTAAAGAGAAATCAATTAATGATTCAGTTTTTGGGGGTACTTTAAATATCAGTTCTCCTTTAACTTTAGAGGTGAGTACTGATAGTTCTGATACATTGATTCAGAAAATTGTTCGTATGGTTGAGGAAGCACAACAATATCCTTCTAAGACTGCGCACTTTATTGAGAAATTAGAAAACAAATATGCTTGGTTTGTTTTAATCTTTGTTTTCTTAGTTATTTTAATTCCGATTACAGTTTGGAACGAACCATTTGAATCAGCATTTTATCGTGGCATGATTTTATTGGTTGTCGCATCACCGTGTGCGCTGATAGCCTCAGTAACACCTGCTACTTTAGCTGCCATTTCTAATGGGGCTAAAAAAGGAATATTGGTTAAGGGTGGAATTCATTTCGAAAACTTAATTGATATTAAAGCGGTCGCATTTGATAAAACAGGAACATTGACTGTGGGCCTTCCAAGTTTAAGTGATATTTTAATTGAAGATAAGTCAGTTCTTGAAGGGGTCTTGGCTCTTGAGAACTTTTCTTCTCATCCGCTTGCCTCAGCAATTGTTAAGGGCTTAATGAGTGAGTTGAACTTGGATCATTATCCTGAAGCGGATGATGTTCAAGAAGTACCGGGTCATGGCGTTGTGGGTTGTTATCTTGGTAAGTCATACCGTGTTGGTAATGCCGATCATATGACAGTTGACTTGGGTATCCATAAAGCAGAAGCTGATGATTTATCTCATAAAGGCAAGTCTTTGGTTTATGTCCAAGTGGATGATGAAGTGGTTGGCGTTCTTGGTTTAATGGATCAAGTTAGATCTGATGCCAAGGCACTTGTTGATTGGTTGAATAAAGAAAAAATTGATACCATTATGGTAACGGGTGATAATGAGGAGACCGCAAAACACATTGCTGAACAAATTGGAATCACGCGTTATATTGCTGAGAGCTTACCACAGGAAAAAGCGCAGTTGGTTAAAGATTTAGAAGAAGAGTATGGATCAGTCATTATGATTGGGGATGGCATCAATGATGCGCCCGCTTTAGCGAATGCCAGTATTGGTATTGCAATGGGTGGGGGTACTGATATTGCAATTGAGGCCGCTGATATTATATTAGTGAAAGATCAATTGTCGAGTATTTCTCAGGCCATTACATTATCTAGACGATTAAGACGCATTGTCATTCAAAACATTGTGTTCTCTTTCTCTGTAATTCTAATTTTAGTCTTTTCTAACTTCTTTAATATTGTTAACTTACCTCTTGGGGTGGTGGGTCATGAGGGCAGTACGATTCTGGTAATATTAAACAGTCTTCGTTTATTGAGAAAATAAGTTTAAGAAGAACTCTTGACATCAGGGGTTCTTTTTTCTATACTTGGTGAGTAATAAAAACCGAATATAATACCCAAAATATGGTTGGGTAGTCTCTACCGATGCACCGTAAACGCATCGACTATCGCGATAAAAACTCTATGTTTTCATCCGATCTTATTTGGTATGCTTTTTTAAAGCTAAAGAGAGGAGAGAATATGGAAAAATTCTTTAAGCTGAAAAAAAATAACACAACTGTAGGTACGGAGGTATTGGCAGGTTTCACGACCTTCTTTACAATGGCCTACATTTTATTTGTCAACCCCGATATTTTATCGAAAGCGGGTCTGCCTTTTAATGGGGTATACATTGCGACGATATTAGCGGCAGCAGTTGGCACTTTAATCATGGGCCTTTTTGCCAATGTTCCTTATGCACAAGCACCAGGGATGGGCTTGAATGCCTTTTTTACTTTTACAGTTGTATTGGGTAATGGTTATACTGCGACTGAAGCACTTGCTATGGTGTTCATTTGTGGGTTGTTGAATATCTTAATTACAGTTACCAGTATTAGAAAGCATCTGATTAAGGCCATTCCTGAGACACTTCAAATGGCAATTGGTGCGGGTATTGGTTTGTTTATTGCTTATATTGGAATGTTAAATGTTGGATTCATTAAGTTTGGTGCAGTTCCTGAACTCACAAACTTCGTTGATCCAAATGTACAATTAATGTTAATAGGTCTGATCTTAACTATCATCCTAATGTTGAAAAAAGTTAAAGCTGCGATTTTAATTGGAATCATCGCAACAACAATCATTGGAATTCCGATGGGTGTGGTTGATGTGAGTGCTGCTTTGAACAATACACAATCATACGGAACCATCTTTGCAGATTTCAAGAGTATATTTGGGACTGCTTTGGGTGCAGATGGACTTCAAAGTTTGTTTAGCAATCACAGTTTACTAACAATCTTTCCAATCATCTTTGCGTTCTCACTAACGGATACATTTGATACCGTGGGAACATTCATCGGAACAGGCAGAAGAACCGGAATTTTTACTGCTGAAGATGAAAAAGAATTGATGGAAGGTAAAGGCCTCAATTCAAAAATGGACCGTGCATTATTTGCGGATGCATTTGCGACAATGGCAGGTGCCATCTTGGGTACATCAAACGTTACGACTTTTGTTGAATCAAGTTCTGGTATTGAAGTAGGGGGTCGAACAGGTTTAACATCTGTTGTGACTGCTGGATTATTCTTATTGAGTATTGTTGCTGCACCGTTCATTGGTCTTGTGCCTTCTGCTGCGACAGCGCCTGCTCTTATCATTGTTGGTATCTTGATGGCTTCATCATTCACAGATATTAATTGGGGTGAATTTGATACTGCAGTACCGGCTTTCTTTACAGTCATCATGACTGTATTGTCATACAGTATTTCGAATGGTTTGGCATTTGGTTTCTTATCATTCATCATCGTTAAACTTGTACAAGGTAAAGCTAAGGAAGTGCACCCAATCGTTTATGGTTCAGGTGCCTTATTCTTATTAAACTTTATCATTGCGGCCTTTGCGGCAGCATCAAAATTACCCTAGGTTATAAAG
>CBDUDQ010000096.1:0-4306 GCA_965365985.1 uncultured Erysipelothrix sp.
ATCTTGATATTAATGATGCTTCTATTATTATTATTATTTCTTGAAATTCTGATCGTATTCTAATGGATCATTCATCCATTGTTTTAGGAGTTCAATGTCAGTTTCTTTGAGTGTTTCTTCTGCGACTTCTACAAGTGTTGAAAAATCACAAAGGCTGTTGTATTTGATGTTTGCTTTTTCAAAGTTTGTTTTACTGCTTTTGAGTTGGTAATCGAATACTGATAAGACTGCGAGAACTTCAATGTTTTGATCTTCTAGTGCAACGCATGCTTTGATGCTTGATGAACCGGTTGAGATGAGGTCTTCAATGATGATGACTTTGATGTTTTCTTTTAAGTCTCCTTCAATGAGGTTTGTTTTTCCGTGTTCTTTTGAGCTTGAACGAACATAGGCTGTGGGTAAGTCGAGTGCGTCTGCGACCCAGCATGCTTGTGGGATGCCTGCGGTTGCGGTTCCGACGATGGCATCTACTTCTGGATATTGAACTTTGATGAGTTCAGTGAATCCTTGTGTAATTCTTTTTCTGATGATTGGATGGCTGATGGTCAGTCTGTTATCGCAGTATATAGGACTTCTGAGTCCGCTGGCCCATGTGTATGGTTTATTTGGACTGAGTGTGATGGCGTTGATTGATAGTAAATCTTTTGCGATTTCTTTTGATAAGTTCATTTTTAAGCCTCCCATGAATTTACGATGTCTTCGTATGCTTGTTTTGGATCGTTTGCTTGTGTGATGGGTCTTCCCACTACGATGAAGTTTGATCCATTTTGTTTGGCTTGTTTTGGTGTGGTGATTCTTTTTTGATCGTCTTTTGTGTTTGTGTCTAAGCGAATTCCGGGTGTTACGTATTGTAATTTGTCATTAAAGTTTTCTTTTAATGTTTCTACTTCAAGGGGTGAACAGATGACGCCATCGCATCCAGCTTGCATCGCACAGTTTGCGTAGTTGACGACTGAGTCGTTGAGTGTGCCTTGAATATTTTGTTGGTTGTTCATGTCTTCTTGAGATGTTGATGTGAGTTGTGTCACTGCCAATAAGAGTGTGTCGTTTCCGAGGCCTTTTTTGGCTGCTTTCATCATTTCAATGCCACCTGCAGCGTGAACTGTGGTCATGGCTATTTTGTGTTTTGAGATGATTCTCATGCTTCTCTCTACAGTATTTGGAATGTCGTGTAGTTTAAGGTCTAGGAATATTTTGTGTCCTCGTTTTGTGATTTCTTCTAGGATGCTAGGACCTGATTGGTAGAAGAGTTCCATGCCTACTTTGACATAAAGTGGTGTTTCATTGAATAAGTCTAAGAATTCGAATGTTTTTTGTTCTGTTTCAAAATCAAGTGCTACGATGATGTTTTTCATTAAATTGCCTCCACTATAACTGCGTTTTTAATTGTTTGGTGTTCTTTTAAACTTTCCTCTATCATGATTGCGCTGACAACATCATCAACCACGTTGACTGCTGTGACGAGCATTTCTACGGGTCTATTGATTGCGATGATGAGGCTGTATGCTGCGACGGCGGCAGGATTGAGGTAACCCATTCCACTGATGATTGTGATTAGAAGAATTGCGCCTGCACCTGGTGCTGCTGGTGTACTGATTGATCCAATGATGGTCAGTCCAATGATGGATACCATTTGAATGACGCCGACTTCATATCCAGCAACGGATGCGATGAATAATGTCGCAATGATTTGCATGATGGCAGTTCCGGTCATGTTGATGGTTGAAGCGAGTGGTACGATGAAGGATGCGACTGAGTCACTCACTCCAAAGTCTTTGATGACAGTTTCTTGAGCAAGGGGCAGGGTTGCTGCTGAGCTTGATGTTGAGAAACCGAAAGCGACTACTTTATATATTTTTCTTAGGAATACCAAAGGTTTGATGCCAGTCTTAAACCATATTAATAATGGGAAGATGATGGTAAGGATTGTGAGTAATGCAAAGGTTGTTGTGAACATATAAACCAGTGCAGGGGTTAGGTATTGTACGCCATACTCTGCGAATGTTCTTACCAGTAAACTGAAGATCCCGATTGGGGATAGTTTCATAATGACGAAGTTCAAACATTTTAATGTAATGATATAGACTTCATTGACTAATTTAATGAGTGTTGGGAGTGTTTCTCGCATGGTTTGGAATAAAACTCCAATGATGATGGCTAGGACTACGATGGCCATGACGTTTCCATTATTCCCTAATGTTGAAACAAAATTAGGTTGGAATGAGTTGAGTATCATCATGAGTGGATTTGATGTTTTGGCTGTGGCTTCTACTGTTGGGATGATATCAATTGAATTGAGTTTAAACAATCCCATTGAGTAGGCGCTAAGTCCAAAGATGCTTCCTACTACTAAGGCGATGCTGAGTAAGAGAACAAAGTTCATGAACCCTTTCTTTGCCATCTTATTGAGTAGTTGTGTATCTTTAATGTGTTCAATCGCTCTGATGATTGAAGTAAAGATTAATGGAATCAATAAGACTTGTAGGAGTCTTAAGAAGATTTGACCGATGATAAAGAATATCCCGATGGCTCTTTCGTTTCCTGGTGCTGTAATGTCGGCAAAGAAGACATTATATATTTGAGTCCATAGGTTACCATAATTTCTGGCTACCAACTGTTCTCTTAGAATGATCATTGCAATGCCTGTAATTGATCCTAATAACAAGGTTGTTAGGATGGTCTTTGTAAAGCCTGTGCTTTTCTTTCTCATATTTTCCTCCAAAATAAATCCAGTTTTTTCGCAAAAAAAAACTTATTTTGAATCAAATAAGTTACGAAGTTATACATAAAAGTACGCAAAAGTACCTGAAGTGTATTCCTTGTAAACCTCTCGGTGTTTACTTAAAGGATTCTATAGGATATCTTAGCAAGGATTTCTCGTGATTGCAAGTGATTGTTTTAAATATAATATAAGTAAAGTTAAACCGCGGTTCAAAATATAAATGCCATAAATTATTTCCTAAGACCTGTGGTCTTTTCATAATCTAATGAATCTTGTGGAGATGATAAAATAAAATCATAAGTCAAAAGGAGCAAAAATATGAGCACATTAAAAGTAAAAGCAATTAAATTACACAAGGAACTCGAAGGTAAAATTGAAATTCAGAATAAGAAGGATGTCACTTCTTTAGAGGACCTAAGTTTATTGTATTCGCCTGGCGTGGCTGAACCTTGTCTTGAAATCAGCAAAGACATTAATAAAGTCTATGATTATACTTGGAAAGGCAATACTGTTGCCGTAATCAGTAATGGGAGTGCAGTTTTGGGATTGGGCAACATTGGTGCAGAAGCTGGATTGCCAGTAATGGAAGGAAAAGCCATGTTATTTAAAGCTTTCTCTGGAATTAATGCTATTCCATTGGTGATTGATGCCAAAGATCCAGATGAAATTATTGCATTTTGTAAGATGGTCGCCCCAACATTTGGTGGCATAAACCTAGAAGATATCTCAGCCCCAGATTGTGTCTATATAGAACAAGAGTTGATTAAAACGTTGGATATTCCAGTGTTTCACGATGATCAACATGGTACGGCCATTGTTGTAATGGCAGGGCTCATCAACTCATATCGTTTGATGAATAAGGATTTAAAGAAAGGCAAAGTGGTTGTTTCTGGTACGGGTGCGGCGGGGGGTTCAAACATTCGCGTGGTTCATGCATACGGAGGAGAAAAAAATTATGTCACAAACAGTACGGGCGTAGTGAATCCATATTTAAAATCAGAATATAACTTTGTGGTTCAAGAACTTTGTAATTATTTAAGTGAATTAAATGGTGAGAAAACATTGTCAGACATTATGGTGGGCGCAGATATTTTTATCGGTGTTTCGATGGCGAACATTGTATCGAAAGAAAACATTCAATCCATGAATGAGGATGCAGTTGTATTTGCACTTGCAAACCCAGATCCAGAAATACCATATGACGATGCAAAAGCAGCGGGTGCCAAAATTGTGGGTACAGGCCGTTCTGACTATCCAAACCAAGTGAATAACGTATTGGCATTCCCTGGAATTTTTAAAGGAGCATTGTCTGTAAGAGCCTCAAAAATCAATGAAGAAATGAAGCTTTCTGCAGCACATGCCATTGCATCATTGGTATCAAGTGAAGATTTAAGTGAAGAGAACATCATTCCTAATGCCTTGGATCCGCGTGTTGCTGAAACAGTCGCAAGGGCTGTGGCTCAAAAAGCAAAAGAAACAGGAGTCACAAGAAACTAAATGAAAAAACTCAGTGACAGTTATGGAAGCATAGAAATTGAAGATGGGGTTCTTTGGGGTATAAATACTCAAAGAAGTTTAGAGAAT
>CBDUDQ010000097.1:0-4178 GCA_965365985.1 uncultured Erysipelothrix sp.
TGACCACACTAAACTTTACAGCTATACATCAACCACACTAAACTTTACATACTCAATATTTTATACTCAAAAAAAGGTTCACATCAAAGTTGATGTGAACCTTTTTACTAATTATTTGATGACTTCTTGTGTATCTTTGTCGAAGAAGTGAGCTTTGTTTAGGTTGAATGAAAGATCAATTTGATCACCCAGTCTATAAGTTTCGCTCACACCAACGCGCGAGATGAATTCTTGTTTTCCAATTTTTGAGTAAAGCATTGTTTCTGCTCCTAGGAGTTCCGAAACGACCACTTCACAGTTTACGATTGCTTCTGGGTTTGATTGTAATACCAAGAGTTCGTTGTGAATGTCTTCTGGTCTTATTCCAAAGACCAAGTCTTTGCCTAAGTATCCTCTTTCAGTTAAAAATTTCATTTTACCTTCTGGTAATTGTAGGTGTAGGCCACCTGGTGTTGTCATCATGCCTGCTTCATCAATGTGTACATCGAAGAAGTTCATTGCCGGTGATCCAATGAATCCTGCCACAAACATGTTGACGGGTGTATTATATACTTGTGAGGGTGTTCCAATTTGTTGAACAAAACCATCTTTCATGATAACAATGCGGTCTGCCATGGTCATGGCTTCTGTTTGGTCATGGGTTACGTAGATGGTTGTTGTGTTAAGACGGTGGTGAAGTTTTGTGATTTCAGCACGCATCGCAACTCGAAGCTTGGCATCAAGGTTTGATAGTGGCTCATCCATAAGGAATACTTCAGCGTCACGAACAATCGCGCGTCCTAAGGCAACACGTTGACGTTCTCCACCTGATAGTGCGGATGGTTTTCTGTCTAGGTATCTTTGTAGGCCCAAGATGTCAGCTGCGTTTTCTACTGCTCTTTTGATTTCGTCTTTAGGTACTTTACGAATCTTAAGTCCGAATGCCATATTATCGTAGACTGTCATATGTGGATACAGTGCGTAGTTTTGGAAAACCATTGCGATGTCGCGGTCTTTTGGTTCTACGTCGTTGACGAGTCTGTCTCCAATATAGATTTCACCTTCTGTGATGTCTTCAAGTCCTGCAATCATACGCAGTGTGGTTGATTTACCACAGCCTGAGGGTCCAACAAAAACGATGAATTCTTGATCTTTAATTTCTAAATTAAAGTCTGTTACTGCGTAGTTTTGCGCTTTATCGTAACGTTTGTGAATGCCTTTTAGTGTTATATCTGCCATGTGAATGACCTCCGATTTCTACCCATATTATAATAAAGCGCTTACAATTATGATATAGTAATGTTAACCAATAAAGATGTGCAAGGAGACTAACGATGAAATTTAAAAATCTAAAAAATGTATTTCCTCAAGGGGAAACTGTTGATATGAATGAATCAGAGTCTGATTCAAATTATTTATATTTGTTTGATGGTCATGAATACTTTAAGATTCCGCGGGCTTCTTTAAGTATGGAGAACATTTCTTTATTAGAAGCGCTCTATAAGATGAAAGAACCGGATTCGATGTGGTATCAATTCCTAGTGAATGGCAAGCCTTTTATGAACCGTTCATTAATGAGATATCGGATGATTCATTTTAAGGTTGAAAACTTGAATGATCAAAAATCGTTTTGGCTTAAAACTTTATGTGCTTATTTTGAGTCTTATGAGGATTCTTTTTTTATTGATGATGTATCGGGTTTGATTGTCATTCAAGAGGATGAGATTGATCGTATTTCTTTAGAAGGATTCATTCAAACTTTGGATGATGACTTTTCTTCTAAGACCTCTCTTTATATAGGGATGGCAATGACCTTGTCTGAATCTATGATTGATCTTTATAAAGAAGAACAAGCTTATTTTGAGAACAATCAAACGAAAGACACTGTTTTGGACTTTAAGAAAACATACATTCATAAAACAGTTAAAAAGGAATTGGTGCGTAGTGAGCAAGCCAAACTTTATTTAGCGAAGATTGAGCAGCAGGAGAACTACAGTGCGCTCATTGGGGCTTTGTGGGCCAATCAGGGTAACATTACTCAGACTGCCTCTGCTTTATACTTACATAGAAACACCTTGAACTATCGTTTAGATAAATTCTTTGAGGAAACGGGTTTGTCTTTGCGTGTTTTGGATGATTTGTTGTTGGCTTATTTACTGATTCAGTAATAATCCGGTTAAGATTAAAGCAAATTCAACTTTTAAGCTTATATTCTGAGCTTTTTCACGCTCGCCACTTATTTTTCATGTATAATATTTATGGACAATAGGAGGAACAAATAATATGGACTTATTTGACGGACTTAAACAAAAGATTGCAGGAAAAGACATTAAAGTTGTTTTCCCTGAGGGCAGTGATGCTCGTATTATTGGTGCGGCAGTGAGACTTGCTGCTGAAGGATTGTTGTTGCCAGTTGTATTGGGTAACAAAGAAGACATTGCTGCTTTAGGAGCAGAACATGGTTTCATGACTGATAGATTAGAAATCATTGATCCTAAAACTTACGAAGAAAAAGAAGAAATGGTTGATGCTCTAGTCGAAAGACGCCAAGGCAAATTAACTAAAGATAAAGCCAAAGAGTGGATCAAAGATGAAAACTACTTTGGAACTATGTTAACTTATATGGGAATTACAGATGCTATGATCTCTGGAGCAATCCATTCAACAGGTGATACTGTAAGACCTGCATTACAAATTATCAAAACTAAACCAGGTGTGTCTCGTACTTCAGGGGCATTCATTATATTTAAACGTAATGAGTCTTATGTATTTGGTGATTGTGCCATTAACATCAACCCAAATGCGCAAGAACTTGCTGACATTGCTATTGAGAGTGCTAAAACAGCTGAACTCTTTGATATCGATCCAGTGGTCGCTATGATGAGCTTCTCAACTAAAGGTTCTGCTTCAGGCCCTGAAGTTGATAAAGTCGTTGAAGCAACTAAAATTGCTCAAGATTTAGCGCCAGATTACCAAATTGATGGTGAACTTCAATTTGATGCTGCGTTTGTTCCTACGGTTGCTCAACTTAAAGCACCAGGTTCAGAAGTTGCTGGTAAAGCCCGCGTATTCATCTTCCCTGATCTTCAATCAGGAAACATCGGTTATAAGATTGCTCAAAGATTGGGTGGCTACGAAGCCATTGGTCCTATCTTGCAAGGTCTTAACAAACCAGTGTCAGATTTATCTCGTGGTTGTAATGAAGAAGATGTCTATAAATTGGCAATCATCACTGCAGCTCAAACATTAATGGAATAATTAAGCAAAAGCACCTTACAATGGGTGCTTTTTTTTAAAAAAAAGACAATATATAATAAAGACAAGAATGCACAAGAAAAAGCCTTAAAAAGGGATAAATAGACCCCTAAAAGAATTCTTTTGCGATTATTGCATTTCTTTGTTGACTCACTGAAAACCTTATGTTATATTATTAAAGCAATAAACAACACATGGAGGTTTAGCTCAGTTGGGAGAGCATCTGCCTTACAAGCAGAGGGTCGGCGGTTCGAGCCCGTCAATCTCCACCATGTTTGCCGACTTAGCTCAATTGGTAGAGCAACTGATTTGTAATCAGTAGGTTGGGGGTTCAAGTCCTCTAGTCGGCACCATATTTTTTTGAAAATAAAATAAGAATGGGGAGATAGCGAAGTGGCTAAACGCGGCAGACTGTAAATCTGCTCCTTAGGGTTCGGCGGTTCGAATCCGCCTCTCCCCACCATTCAATGTCCCGTTAGCTCAGGTGGTAGAGCAACTGACTTTTAATCAGTGGGTCGTAGGTTCAAGTCCTACACGGGACACCATTTTATTTATTTTCAAGTTTTGCGGGTGTAGTTTAGTGGTAAAACTTCAGCCTTCCAAGCTGACTACGGGAGTTCGATTCTCCTCACCCGCTCCAAATATAAAAACAAAGACTCATCTTATGATGGGTCTTTTTCTTAAAGATTATCAGTTCGGCTTTCATCGACTATAGAAATATTATACATTGACATCCATCAATGTATAACTTATACTCAGTTTAAAGGAAGTGACAATATGAAACTAGTCAATTGTAATTCGCCGCTTTATATTATAGAAATACCATTTTTAATAACTCAAACCTTGAACTATGAAAAAAAAGGTCTTAATATATTTGATCATACACAAGGGAAAGTAGATAAGGCCAATGAGATTTTTCCAGGTTTTTTTAATCAGTATGAGAA
>CBDUDQ010000098.1:0-4168 GCA_965365985.1 uncultured Erysipelothrix sp.
AGTGATACTTTTTCTAAGATTGTTTTTTTCGTCCCTGTCATTATACTGAATTGAAATCGACTTAGACTTCAAAAAAGCTAGTTGAAGCACAACGTCAATTTCCTCCCGAGACATCAAAGGCAATTCCTTGATCACATTCAAATCAGATTTTTTCCCATCATGAATAACCTGAGTCAGTTCAGCCAAAGAAAAAGCCGTCCCCCACTTCAAACCAAAAACCCGGTCCTTATAATCATTATAATCGGTGAACTCTTTTGGAGTCCTTAAATTTTTATTATCTCTGATCTTACTCATCCTCACTCACCTCTGGATCAATGCCACTCATACCACCCGCATGTCCCCCAACCAAAGAACTTCGATCGATTGCACGGCCACCCTCCAACAAGCTGCTGGTATAAACCAATTTAGTGAAACCAAATTTCTTCCTCACATCATCAACCACTTCATCCAACTTCTTATTTTGGTCCAACGTTTCAACATCCTCAAACAAGTTTAGTTGTTCACGAATCGGATCTTCCAACTTCGAACACGTAACCCCAATATTTCTCACAATTTGATCTGTATAAAACTGATCAAAAATATATAACAAAGCCTCTGCTATTTTTTTACTGTTATTCGTAGGATCGATTGTAATCTGCTTACTAAAACCAGATTTACCCGATTGATCAATATACTTAAATGAATACCCAACCCACAAACTGATGACCTTCGTCAGTTTGTTTGCTTTACGAAGTCTTGTCGCTACTTGGTCCCCCATTTCACGAATCACCACTTCAATCTCATTGCGAAGATGATAGTCACGATTTAAAACCTGAGAATTACCAAGAGATTTAGATTTAACAGTATACGATTGACCCAAGAAAGTCCGGTCAATACCCCATGCATGCGCATAAATTTGCGTCCCCACAACACCCATCTTCTTTTTAATCACATCATAATCAAAGGCAGCCAATTCCTTAATGCTATGAATTCCCATCGCATTCAAACGAACTTGCGTTCTTCCACCAATGCCCCAAAAATCAGTCATCTCTTTTATAGACCAGATTTTTTCCTGAACATCTTCATAACGCCACTCTGCCTTCATATTCTTATTTCTTTTCGCTTCATTATCAAGCGCCAGCTTGGCAAGCAAAGGATTATCACCAATACCAATCGTCGTATAGATACCCGTTTCCTCAAAGACTTTAATTTGAATCTTACGCGCCAATTCAAAAGCAGTATCACACTTAAAATAAGCCAGTGAATCCGTCACATCCAAAAAAGTTTCATCCACAGAATAAACACCAATATTAGAATCATCAACAAAGGTTCTGTATATTTTATTAATTTTTAAATTCATCTTCATATAAAGCTTCATGCGAGGCGGCGCAATCACCAGGTCCTTTGGATAAGGAAACGGAAGATCCCTTGCCCTGCTGACATTACTGATGCCATACGCCCTTTTAGCCTCAGGACTTGAAGCCAAAATCAAACCACTCCCGCGCTCATTCAACTTATCACTCGGATAACTCATCACAACCAGCTTCACCTTCAAAGGATTCATGCCCCGACTCACCGCTTCACACGATGCATAAAAACTCTTACAATCAATACACAAGATATCCCGTGATGGCTCCTTGTTATAATCAAACTCGATTTTTTTACTCATTCACCATCACCCCTTGTCTTTTCTAAGTCCATTATAACACCATAAAATTAATCAAAACATACTTGAACTTTTATTAATATAAGATAAGTAAATAACTCAAGGACAAACAGAAACAAATAAAAATTAAAAAGAAAAAGCAAAAAAATAAAAACAAAAAAAGACATCCAAGCCAAATATCGACTTAAACATCTTCTTAAGAAACAAGTAATCCTTTTTAATCAGTCGTTCAAGCTCTCTATATTAGTAAGCACTCGAACACACAAATACATAAACACAAACATCATCACCAATGAATACCCCGCAACAATCGCAAAGCTACCCAAAATGGTGATGAGACTACTTCCAACAATCGCAATCATCGGGATAATAACAATGAGGACCGAAACACCAATACTCACAAACTGAGCTGTGATCTTACCAATCTTAGCCCCCACATAACCATCAATTAAAATAGACTTATAAACTATCATTGCCTTCAATAAAAGCTGAGCAATGATAACGAGCACAATATCCAAGAATGAAGCCCCAATGATTAAACCAAAAGGCACCGCAATAAACACAGCACGAATCAATGAAATTAAATGTTCCATCATCGTCGCATACCACAGTTTATGCCTCATCGTATCAGGGATGACAAACAAGAAATATTTACTGAACTCATCTTTCCAAGTTGGACTTGGATTAAAGAATATTGCCAAGTAAAGAGAAACCCCACTCGCTATTGGGAAAAAAAGTTCACTCTCAAACTCACCATAGTAAGTTAAGACCCCAGCCCCGATACCCATTAAGAGATAAACCAAATCACTTAAAGAAACAAAGAAACGTCTGGTTCTTCTTCTCTCAATGATTTGTCTGGAAAAGATTGCTTTGGCAAATTGACCTTTAAGTTTAGAATCACGATCATATACTTTTCTTTTCTTATCAAAGACATCATTAAAAGAAACATCCCCCTTCTTCGCTTCAAGCCTTGCCTGACGCTCAGAAAACTGAAGTGCATCCTCATAATAAGCTCCGGTAGATTTCATCTTATAAGCAAACCAAGTCAACAAGACTGAAGTCAGTATAAACAAGATTCCTGTAATTAATCTAACAGGCGTTACTCCCAATATGACAAGATTCAACCATCCAAGCTCCCAACCAAAGATTGGAATCGATAATATAAACGGATGCGATACTAAAGAAGTAGCAGACTCAACACTCACCCCATTGTGAATAAGATAAAAAGCAATGAAACCCGTCACAGAAATCAACAAGCCATAAACAATCCATTTGAATGATTCTTTAGTTTTTTCAGATAATCGCTCCGAACCATACATGATGATCGCAAGACTATAAGATAAAAGAGAAGAAAAAATAAAATTAGATAAACCAAAGAATAAAGCAACGGGCACCGAAATCTTAAAAAGAAAGATCGCCGCCATCATAGAAACAACCTGCATCAACACACTCATGAAAGCCTGCTTTAATAAAGCATAGAATAATATTTGTTTTGGGCTGATTGGACTTGCGAACATAAAGTTAACATCCTGTTTGCGAAACAAGACCCCCTTACGCTTAAAGTAAGACAATGTTGCGGGCATCATGATATAGATACTCATCGCAGTATTCACCAACACGAATCCTTCAGGCGTGTCAAAACCCAAATCACTCACCATAGATTTCACTGTAAAAGGAATCGCAAGGAAATAAGCAATTACGAATAGAGCCCCTATGGTTTTCATCGGACGCTTTAAAGTACGCTTCACCATATTCATCAAAGATATTTTCATATGGAAACGCAAAGCATTATTCATGACCATCACTCATAGATTCTTCATTCACATGATCACTCACCTCAAAATATAAGGCATCCAAATCCTGCTCACCCGCCTCAGAACGAGACAAGTTACGAACAATCTTACCCTCATTCATCAAAATGACACGATCCCAAATGGTATCCACCATTTCCATCATATGTGTACTGATTAAAATAGTTTTCCCCATATCGCTCATTTCAGTAATGACATGTTTGAGCTCCTTAATGGCCTTGGGATCCAAACCCACCATCGGCTCATCCAAGATCAAGACATCAGGATTCACAATCAGCGCACAACAAATGCTCACCTTTTGCATCATCCCCTTAGATAATTCATCACCAAGCTTCGTTTGCTTATCAAAAAGGTCAAATCTTTGTAATAAAGCGTCAATCTTTCCAGAATCAAGCGCAACCCCATAAGCCAAAGACATGAACTCAACATGCTCCCTCACATTCAACAAAGGAAACATCGTAGGCATCTCAGGAACATAAGCCAAAGCCCGCTTCGCCTCAACACTGTGATTGTCATAATCCCCAATCGTAATGTCACCACTGAAACGCAATATCCCAACAATTGACTGAATCGTAGTCGACTTACCAGCACCATTGGCACCAATTAAAACAGCCACCTCACCCTTATCAACAAAAAAACTAATGTGATCAACCGCTTTTACCTTACGGTATTCTTTACTCAAATTTTTAACAGATAACATTTCTTCCCCTCG
>CBDUDQ010000099.1:0-4154 GCA_965365985.1 uncultured Erysipelothrix sp.
TATGCATCAATGGGATCTTTGGTTTCTAAAGTGGAAGATGTTTCTAAAGCGGTTGCTCCAATTACTTATGTATTTATTATCGCGTATTTGGCTGCAACGATGGCGATGCAATTCCCTAACAATAATATTATTGTTTTGAGCAGTTACATTCCGTTCGTATCTCTATTTACCATGCCAATCCGTTATATGTTAAGCAACGTTACTTTATTAGAAGTTGCAATTTCAATGGCTTTGATGCTTGTTGTAACTTATGCACTGGCTCAATTGTCAATTTACATTTATCGTTTCGGATCATTGAATTATGGTAATAAATTAAAAATAAAAGATGTATTTAAAAGCATCAGAAATAAAGATTAACAAAAAAGATGAGGGGAGATTGTTATGATTCTCGACTCATCTTTTATTTTTTTGCAGAACGATAAATTTTTCCGTTCTCTAATTCTATATTTTTAGATTTAAACATATCTGCTACAGTAGCAAACTGATAACCATCTGCTGAAAGTCTTTTTATACCACATTCAAAACCTTCGACACTGGTTTCATAAATATCGTGTAGTAAGACGATTGCCCCATCAAATGCAGAGTCAACAATGGAGTTACAGACTGTCTGTTTATCTTTATAAAGCCAGTCCTTGGTGTCTAGGCTCCAATTGACATAAACATAAGGGAATTGGGTTAATAAATCGTTGTTGTATGAGCCATAAGGGGGACGAATCATCCATTCCATAGAATTTCCTGTGGTTTCATTTAATAATTCGTTGGTATGATTGATTTGAAAACTTACATCATCATGAGTAATTTTTGTTAAATCTTTATGATTATAGGAATGAGAGGCAACTTGATGTCCCTCATCCAAAACGAGTCTGACCAATTCGGGATATCTTTCGATATTCAGGCCTAACATGAAAAACGTGATGTGAGCGTCATACTCCTTACTGATTTCTAAAATTTTTGGGGTGTTTGTTATATGAGGGCCATCATCAAAAGTAATTGCGATCATTTTTTTATTTTGATCTAAGTTGTGCTCTAAGTAAACTGAGGGTAATGTTTCAGGTGAACCTGCTTTAATGTCACCGTAATCGTTTTTTATATATTTAGGCAGTTCAGATTCTGTAATAAGATGGGTACCAACTTGAATTTGACTCTTAGATAGAAGCATTACATCGTTTTCTAATTTGAAATACTTAAAATATCTAAGTGCTTTTTCATTAAATACAGTAGAAGGGGTCATCATTTCGTTTTCCTGTGCATCGAAGTTAATGATGTTTTTTAAACCCTCTGTTCCATCCTCGAAATTCAATAAGCTTACTACAATGTAACGTTCACATAACATTCTGATTTCATAATCTTGTTTGATTTCTGTTGCTTTGACATCTATATTAAGATTTTGAGTATCTTCTATCATTTGATTTAGGACAGGGTATTTAGTTTTTGGATAATGTCTAACAATTATCTTATCTTTGTTTTTAAATCTTTTGTTTTTATACGTTCCAATTTTTTTACTTGTGTCATCAATTTTATACATTTCCTGATATTTTCGTTTTTGGGATAGCTGTGAAAAGGAAAACACAAGGAAAAAAACCAGAACAAAGCTTACAATAAGAAAAAAAAGTTTCTGTTTTTTGCTGATCATTCTAATCACACTTTCTATACTATTATTATAACATTTTAATAAATATTCCTGTGATTATAAATATAAATATATTTCATGAAAAACTAGACATTTATGCTTGAATAGTATATAATGTGTAAGCATTAAAAGGCGTTGTCGTATGTCTTCATGACATGTAACCGCTCATGATTAAGGTTCAAGTGGTTTAACCCACCTTAAATGGCGAGTCTTATGCAAACAAAAGGAGGTGTACTATGTACGCAATTATTGAAACTGGTGGTAAGCAACTTAGAGTTGAAGAAGGTCAAACAATTTTTGTTGAAAAATTGGATCTAGCCGAAGGCGAAGAAATCAAATTCAACACTGTTGTCGCTGTTAATAATCGTACTTTACGCGTCGGAGCCCCATATGTTAAGGGAGCATCTGTCACAGCTAAAGTAGAGAAACAAGGCAAATCAAAGAAAATTATTATTTTCAAATTCAAATCTAAAAAAGGTTCTACACGCCGTAAACAAGGTCACCGTCAACCATATACAAAGTTGACTGTTACTGAAATCGTTTCTTCATAATCCAATGATTCGTGTGGATGTCGTTAAAAAGGATAAGCATTATCATTCCATGACTGTTACAGGTCATGCTGAAACCGGTGAACCGGGTTACGATCTTGTTTGTGCTGGCGTCAGCTCAATCATGGTGGGTGCACTCAATGCATTTGATCACTTTGATCCAAGTGTGGCAATAACTTTGAATGAAGAGCCGTGTATTAAAATAAAAATAACAAAAAAATCTGAAATAACTGAAATGATGTTTGAGTTTGTATTACTTCAATTAAAAACAGTTGAAGCATCGCATGCTCAAGCCATAGAAATTCTTGAAAAGGAGGTAAAATCATGAAATTCTTATTAGATATCCAATTATTCGCTTCTAAAAAAGGAGTAGGTTCATCACGTAACGGTCGTGACTCTCACTCAAAACGCTTAGGCGCTAAACGTGCAGACGGACAATTTGTTTCTGGTGGTTCAATTTTATACCGTCAACGCGGTACTAAAGTTCATCCAGGTAATAACGTAGGACGCGGTGGCGACGATACATTGTTCGCTAAAGTTGATGGCGTTGTTAAATTCGAACGAATCAGTCGTTTACGTAAACGTGTTTCTGTTTACCCAGTAGCATAAATAAACAAATCCCCGCATTAGGGGATTTTTAATTGAAAGGAAGATGATGATGTTTGTAGATCGCGTCAATATTGAATTAGTAGCAGGAAATGGTGGCGATGGTATGGCCTCTTTTCGTCGTGAAGCTTATGTGCCTCTTGGAGGACCATATGGTGGTGACGGTGGAAATGGTGGAAATATCGTTTTCGTTGCCGATTCTAACAAATCCACTCTATTAGACTTAAGATTTAATCGAGTGGTAAAAGCGTCCCATGGTATCCCAGGGAAAAACAAAAAAATGCACGGTAAAGATGCCCTAGACACCATCATCCGTGTTCCAGTTGGTACCATCATTACTGATGTTAAAAGAGGCATTGTTTTAGCTGACTTAACATTAGTAGGGCAAAAAGAAATTATAGCCTTTGGTGGAAAAGGAGGTCGTGGGAACATTCGTTTCGCGACACCTAGAAACCCAGCCCCATCATTTGCTGAAAAAGGTGAGTTAGGTCAATCATTAGAAGTTAATATTGAGCTAAAACTATTAGCGGATGTTGGTTTAATTGGTTTCCCATCAGTTGGTAAATCAACTCTATTATCCGTAATCACACGTGCTAAGCCTGAAATTGCTGATTATCACTTTACTACAATCGTTCCTAACTTAGGAATTGCATCAAGTAATGATGGTCGTTCTTTCGCAGTTGCTGACATGCCTGGTTTAATCGAAGATGCTCACATGGGTAAAGGTCTTGGACACATTTTCCTGAAACATATTGAACGTACACGTATTTTGGTACATGTTGTTGATATGGGAAGTGAAGATGGAAGAGATCCTATCGAAGATTACCGTATTATTAATCAAGAACTTGAGAAATACAATGCAAGTTTGATGGATAAACCAATGGTTGTAGTCGCAAATAAGATGGACCTTGAAGTCGCACAAGAGAATCTAGTCTTGTTCAAAGCGGCTTATCCAGATCTTGAAGTATTTGAACTCATCACAATGGTGGGTGAAGGTGTTGAATCACTAATGTATCGCCTAGCCGATATTCTTGATGAAACACAAGCGAATAAGGTTGAAGTTCAAACTGAGTCAGTTGTATTCAAATACGAAGCGCCTACTCGTAACTTCGAAATTAAACGCATTGATGGTACTACTTGGCGTGTTGAAGGCGAACTTATTGATCGTCAATTCCGTCAGTATGACTTTGATAAAGAAGAATCAGTCATTCAATTTGGTCTTGCAATGAAACGCGCAGGTGTAGATCGTGCACTTCGTGAGACTGGAGTTAAAGATGGTGACATGGTAATTCTTGCCGATGTACAGTTCATTTTTGATGAAGGTGTGGTAGAATAGATTTGGTGATTCTATGATAGCTTTTATAAATGGA
>CBDUDQ010000100.1:0-4107 GCA_965365985.1 uncultured Erysipelothrix sp.
ATTACATTGAATGGTATGACTACCGAAGAAATCAGCGCATTAACACTTGCCATGATGCATTCTGGTGATGTCATAGATTTAAGCGAAATTGAGGGCAGAAAAGTCGATAAACACTCTACTGGGGGTGTTGGTGATAAGACAAGTCTCATTCTAAGTCCGATTGTCGCGGCATGTGGTGCTAAAGTTGCTAAGATGTCAGGTCGGGGTTTAGGACATACTGGTGGAACGCTCGATAAGTTAGAATCAATTCCTGGCTTTGATATAAGTTTGGAATCAAGAGAATTTATAGATCAAGTTAATAATATTGGAATGGCTATTATTGGTCAAACTGGAAACCTAGTCCCAGCTGATAAAATATTATATTCATTAAGAGATGTTACTGGAACAGTAAAGTCAATTCCATTAATTGCCTCCTCTATTATGTCTAAGAAACTTGCAGGGGGCGCAGACTGTGTTTTACTTGATGTGAAATATGGTGAAGGTGCTTTTATGAAAACAGAAGACGAAGCCCGAGAATTGGCAACGACTATGATTAACATAGGTAAACAACTGAACAGAACTATCAATGCCATGATTTCAAACATGAATCAACCCTTAGGAAATACGATTGGTAATGCTTTAGAAGTTAAAGAGGCTGTTGATACTTTAAATAATCAAGGACCCAAAGAACTTGAAGAATTATGTTTAGTAGCATCAGGCATCATGCTTCATCAAGCGAAGCTTTGTGCGAGTGAACAAGAAGGGTATGAAATGGCACTTGAAAGTCTGCGTTCAGGGGCAGCCTTAAAAGTATTCAAACAATGGATATCAGCTCAAAAGGGTGATGTCAGCGTCTTAGAAGATTTAGAGAAGTTTACTGAAGCCAAATACTCAGTTGAAATTAAGTCAAAAAAATCTGGAATCATTCAACAATTAATGGCACTTGAACTGGGTTTAGTTTCGATGCATTTGGGTGCAGGTAGACAAAAAACAGATGATATCATTGACATGAAAGCAGGCATCGTCCTTAATACTAATGTTTCAGATAAAATCGAATCAGGTGATTTATTGTGTACTTTATTTTCAAGTAATCCAATCAATGAAAAACTCATCGAAGAAACTGTAGAGTGTTTCGTTATTGGTGATAATCCAATAGAGAAACCAAAACTAATTGCTGATATATTATAATAATTTAAAGAGAATTGGGTGATTTTATGGACTTTCAAGTAACGTTAGAACATTTTTCAGGTCCATTGGATTTGATGCTCTATTTGATCAAGGATAAAAAACTTGATCTTTTTGAGTTGAATATCGAAGCATTGGCAGATCAATACATTCATTTCATTTCTTCTGCTTCCGAACAGAAATTGGATATTGCGACGGAATACATCAGCGAATTATCGGGTTTGGTAGAATATAAATCAAAACGACTCTTACCCAGAGACAAATCATTACTGGATGCGGATGATGTTGCAGATGATGAGAATGATCTGGTTAAACGGCTCATTGAATATCAACGATACAAAGAAGTAAGTTTGGAATTGGCGGAACGATTTGAAGAACGATCAAAACAATTTTCAAAACCACTCTCAAGTAATTTATTTAAGAGTATAAAAAAATCACTCAATGACAGCATTACTTATGAACAGACGCCTTATGATCTAATGAACGCGATGAGTAAAGTACTTCAAAGATTCCAATTATCAAATCCAATGGATGTACAGTTTGAATCCAAGGAACTATCCATCGATGATGTAATCGATGATTTAAGAATTACTTTTAGAGGCGAGATGCGATATGAACTTGATGAATTACTCATGCGCTCACGCACAATACAACACGCCATCGTTACTTTTTTGGCAGTCTTAGACATGATCAGAATGGGTGAAATTAAACTAAATTATCAAGAAGAACTTATATTTTTAAAGGGGGCATACTGATGGATCAAGAAGCAATTTTAGAAGGTGTTTTATTTGCCTTTGGCGAAGAAGGCATCAGCCCGGATCAATTATCAATTGCGCTCGGTCTAAGTGAAGAATTATTAGAAGTATTCTTAGATGAATACGAAGAAAAATTAAAAAAAGATAATCGTGGTATCGAGCTGGTTAGGTTTGGTGGCAGCATAAAATGCATCACAAAACCAGAACTGCACGAAATAATTTCTGAATTACTCAGTTTTAATAAAAACAGACAATTATCGCAAGCAGCACTTGAAACTTTAGCCATCATTGCCTACAAACAACCCATTACACGTTTAGAAATAGAAGACATCAGGGGCGTTAATTCTGACATGATGTGCCGCCGTTTAGAAGCACTTGATTTAATTAAAGAAACAGGTCGATCAGAATCAGTGGGGAGACCCATACTTTATGCTGTCACACCTTCATTTATGGATGTATTCAAATTGGTTTCTTTAGCTGAATTACCAGAAATAAGACTTGAATTATTGGAAGAAAATAATGACTTCTTTAAATAAAATGCGACTTCAGAAATTCATAGCTAAGAGTGGCTATTGTTCTAGACGAAAAGCTGAAATACTAATTGATGATGGCAAAGTTTTTTTAAATGGTTCTGTTGTAAGTGAGCAAGGCGTCCAGGTTAGTGAAGACGACATTATTATGATTGAAGGAAAAATTCTACAACTAGAATCTGAGAAAGTATATTATCTGATAAATAAACCACTGATGGTTTTGTCGTCTGTTATGGATGATCGCGGGCGCGTATGTGTGGTCGACTTAGTCAAAGATAAACACAGGATATTTCCAGTGGGACGATTGGACTATGAAACAACAGGTGCACTGATATTAACTAATGATGGTGAATTCGCAAATTACTTAACACACCCCAGGTATGAGATGCCTAAACGATATCGAGTTTCTGTAAGTGGCAAGCTTAAACCTTTAATGATTAAGAGTCTCTCAGAAGGCATCATTATTGAAGAGGTTTCTTACCAAGGTGTAGAAATATTCGATGTTTCCTATAATGGAAAACTGAATATAACCGATTTTTCGATTACTTTACACGAAGGGAAAAATCGACAAATCAGACGCATGTTTGATTTCTTTGATTTACCTGTAAAGGTCTTGCATCGTTATGCAATTGGACCAATTAAGATTGATTCATTGAATCATGGAGATTACAGAAAGTTAAGTATAAAAGAAGTTAACTTGCTATTGAACAAGGCGAAAGGAGATGCATGATGCAACAATTTTACATAGATTCGTTAAATAACATTCAATTATCAAAAGAACAAATTAACCAATGCAAAAAGGTTTTAAGAATGAGAAAAGATGATCAAGTGAGATTGGTAGATACATCAGGTAAAGGGGGAATTTACTCATTTGTAAATGATGCCTTAGACCACCTTGAATTAGTCGAAGTCCTAAACTTTCCTAAGAAAAGAGTGATAATCACAGTAATCGCTGCACTCATACGAACTGAGCGACTTGAGTGGATGATTCAAAAAGCATGTGAACTTGGGGCTGATAAGATTGTTTTATTCAGTGCTGATCACGGAGTTGTGAGAGGATTTAAAGAGAAAACAGAACGAAAAATTGAACGGTTTAATCTGATTGCTAAAGAAGCTTCTGAACAATCATACCGCCAATTCCCAACTGAAGTTCAAGGTGTCATTACTCTTGATGTACTGTCTGAGTATCAGTCTGAATTAAATCTCTTTGCGGATGTAAAAAAAGATGCTCATATTTTCAAAATTTTAAAAGAACATCAATCCGTATCTATTGTGATCGGACCCGAAGGGGGATTTTCAGATTCAGAAAGGGATTTGATGATTTCAAAAGAATATCAAGTTGTGAGCTTAGGCGATCAGATATTACGAGCAGAGACAGCAAGCATGACAGCTTGTGCTTTAATTTCTAGTGCAGGTGAGTGTGGATGAAATTTTTAAAAAAATATCATAAACAAACACTGACTAAAGAAACCATATCAGCACTTAATGATTTAAATAAAAAATTTAAATTAAACTTAAAACCCAATTTAAGAAACTATTTTCGGTTAATGGTCATTGAAAATGCCGTCAAACAGAAAAACATTCTTGAACAAGGATTCGAAACGTTCAGAAATGAGCATCACGACATGTGGGATAATTTAATGTTTAATGATCGAAAT
>CBDUDQ010000101.1:0-3988 GCA_965365985.1 uncultured Erysipelothrix sp.
TTTAGCTCAGTTGGCAGAGCGCCTGCCTTGCACGCAGGAGGTCAGCGGTTCGAACCCGCTAAGCTCCACCAAATTGACATCACAATCACACTCCGGTGTGATTTTTTTATGGTTTTTCATAATATATTTTTGTTAATGAAAATATATATTAGGAGAATTAAACACTGATTACACTTTATTATTTGATAAAAAATATGCCTTGAACTTCACAAGCAAAAAGATTATAATAATACTGTAAGTTTGACTTATATGGGGTTTTAGCTCAGTTGGCAGAGCGCCTGCCTTGCACGCAGGAGGTCAGCGGTTCGAACCCGCTAAGCTCCACCATTATAAAATAAAATAGAGTTACCTATTCTAGGTAACTTTTTCTATGAAAATTGTGTTTTCAACTTAAACATCATGAAGCGAATGCGTTTGCTTGGAGGAAAAAGAATGACTTTTTTGTCAACAGGGGTTGTTACATTAAGTGACGTTGGACTCAGCCAAATTCTGGGTGGATTCGGAATGTTCATTTTAGGAATTCAGTTTTTGGGAGATGGGCTTAAAGATGCTGCCGGACCAAAGATTAGAGATTATATAGAGAAGTATACTGGGAACCTGTTTTCAGCTATATTGGTTGGCTTGGTTATCACAGCCATCATGCAATCAAGTAGTGCAGCAACAGTCATTTCAATATCACTGGTTAGTGCCGGGTTAATGACACTAGAACAAGCGATCGGTATTTCTGTGGGTGCAAACATTGGTACCACAGTTACAGCGCTTATTATTGGTTTTAACATTGATGACTTTGGTTTTTATTTCTTATTTTTAGGGGCAATATTCTTAGCTTTCTCTAAAAAGAAAAAACAAAAACAAATGGGACAAATACTCTTCGCTTTTGGAATCACTTTTGTGGGTCTAAAACTCATGAGTGATAAGCTAATCTTATTAAAAGACTTACCACAATTCGAGATGTTCATGCTCAAAATGTCTGGAAACTCATGGCTTGCTTTGGCAACCGGTACTGTGTTGACGGGGATCATCAACTCCTCTTCAGCTTTCATTGGATTGATTCAAAAAATCTATGAAGCAGGAGGGATGGATATGGTGGCAGCCACTGCATTTGTTTTTGGATCAAACATTGGTACGACTGTGACTGCGTTACTGGCCTCAATAGGGGGTAACATCTCTATGAGACGTGCTGCTTGGTTCCATGTTATTTTTAACGTCATTGGGGCTTTCCTTATGATGTTGATACTCAAACCATATGTGGCTTTTGTATTGACGATCAGCGAATTGATCGGGGTCAGTGGTGCATTCTCTGTTGCGATAGCTCACTTTCTTTTTAACATCGTTGCAACAATAATTGTGATTCCTTTAGTTCCTGCATTCATTCGTATGTTGAAAATTTTAATACCCGGTGAAGATAAAGTTCGCTCAAGAACAAAAACAGAAACACTGGATTATAACTTGATTGCTACATTCCCAGAAGGGGCTTTGGAGCTTGCAAGTAATACAACAGTTAAGATGGCAGATCTTGCATTAGAGGCTGTTCAAACTTCTCAAATGTTCCTAAACTCAAAAAGTAAGGAAGATTATGATGCTGTATTTGAAATTGAAGAATTGGTAAACTCAATGGATACCAACTTAACCGCGTATCTGCTTGAAATTGCAAAACAATCTCAAGGTGGGTATATTACAGAGACTTATACCAAATATCTTGAAATTATTAAGAATTATGAGCGAATCAGTGATTTATCAACCAACATTGTAGAGTTTTTCCATCTCGCATTTGAGAATAAAGACGAGTTTTCAGAAGATGCATTGTTTGATTTAGATACCATGTATACTTTAGTTATGGATATCTTAAACCGCTCACTCAAAATTTTTAAACACAATGATTTGCGTGGCTATCAAGCTTTATTAAAAGATGAAGAATATCTTGATCTAATTGAAGAAAAATACAGAGAAAAACACTTCCAAAGAATGGCGGAAGGCATTTGCTATTCCAAAGTGGCGAGTTCAATCTTTATCGATGCATTGGGTATCTTAGAACGTATTGGTGATCATGGTGTGAACGTTGCACGTTATGTCTCCAGTGTCGTTAAATTACACGATGGACACGATAATTAATCAATCTTTAAACAGACTTTTAACCAAGTCTGTTTTTCTTTTTGTTTATTTGGACTATAATAAGCTAAAGGGGTGGGATCTTAGTGAGAAAATTCAAGGCAGTCCAATTAAAATTTGAAGAAGATAATTTTAAAAGTAATATTATTTTTTTAGGCCTCGATAATTTATCTTTCGGTGAAGTCATGATTGAAGTGGCTTACTCAAGTGTAAACTATAAAGACATGCTTGCTATGAGTGAAAAGGGCGGAGTGATACGCTCTTACCCAATGATTCCCGGCATTGATTTATCGGGTGTCGTAATTGAAAGTAACGATGAGAGATTCATAACGGGGGACAAGGTTATTGCTTGTGGTTATGGGATTGGTGTTTCACACACCGGGGGATTTTCTGAAGTCGCAAGAATCCCGGCAGAGTGGCTTACCCATCTACCTGATACCTTAAGTTTAAAAGATGCGATGATTTTTGGCACTGCTGGCTTTACTGCCGCAATGTCCATAATGGCATTAGAGAAACATGGCATGAGTCCTGAAAGTAATCCAAAAATATTGGTGAGCGGTGCGAGTGGTGGTGTGGGAAGTATGGCTTTATTACTTTTAAAAGAAAAGAAATACTCTCACATAATAGCAGGGATAAGAAAAGATTATCAAGAATCTGTCGTCATGAATTTAGGCGCAAATGAAATATATAATCCCTCAAAAACAGCAGAAGAAACACCTCTTCTTGGAAAGCAAAAGTTTGATTATGTTCTTGATACTGTAGGGGGAAACTTAATCACCTCTTTATTACCTCATGTCTCTTATGGAGGAAGTGTCACTTTATGTGGTAATGCTGGGGGAAATTATTTGAATACCAGCGTTTTACCCTTTATACTAAGAAATATAAACTTATTAGGCATTGATACCGTTCAAGTTCCAATTCATCAAAGACAGAAAGTTTGGGATTATTTGGGAGCGGTCAGCGAAGTTCTTAAAGATGCACAAGTACAGGAAATTAAAATGGAAGAAATAGATAAAACCATTGAAAATATTCGTGAGGGTAAACATATCGGAAGAACGATCGTTAAGATAAAATAAAATAATAAAAGAAAGAATGGGGTACTATCATGAAAGAACATGTGGTTCGCTTATTACCAGGTGAAGATATACTGGAACGACTTGAAATGTATTGTCGTAAATTTAATATTGAAGCGGCTTATATCGCGACGTGTGTTGGCAGTCTATCCGCTTTGAAGTTCCGTAAAGGTTTGGATAAAAAAGTCTTAGCATTGAGTGGTAATTTTGAGGTTGTTTCTATGGTGGGTACATTATCAAAAACGTATGGACACATTCATATGTCTGTATCTGACAGTGATTTTAATGTAAAGGGTGGCCATATGACCCGGGGTTGTATTGTGCACTCTACAGCTGAAATAGTTTTAGTTGAGCTCGAAGAACATCAGCTCCGACGCAATAAAGATGAAATGAGTGGCTATAAAGAGTTACACATTATTCGAATCAGTAAAGCTTGTAAGCAAGATTAATAAAGCCTCTGTCTCCATAATAAGGGACAGAGGCTTTATTTTTTTTAGATACTTTTTATTGCGCTTAAATGTGTGGAAACTTTTTTATATCCCCATGATTCATAAATGCTTGCTGCTATGGAATCTTTGAAACATAGAAGAACTGTGTCTTTATCTTCTAATATATAATCGTGTAAGAGTTTTCCCAAACCTTGATTTTGATGCGATTCTTTTACTTCGAAATTTTGTATTTCAACAAATTCATTTTTTTGAATGACACTTATTTTTGCGATTACTAAGCCGTCTTCTTGGATGAAAAATGTTTTTGTTTGTTTGTTTTTTATCATGCTGAACATTTTTTGTGCCATGTTTTCTTGG
>CBDUDQ010000102.1:0-3971 GCA_965365985.1 uncultured Erysipelothrix sp.
TTTATTCATAGTAAACCCCTTCATTGGTGATGATCACATCACAAGCGACATCATGATCTTCTTGAAACGCCACACTTGTTTTTTGAAACTCATATGCCAAGCCGATGCTATATGCTTTATGAGCCCCAAGGTATCGATCATAATAACCACCACCATAACCCACTCTGTAACCTTGTTCATTGAAGGCCAATAAAGGCACCAATATTAAACTTGGCACAAATACTTCATTACCCACAGGCTCTAAGATACCCATTTTATTTTTCTTTAAATCAGAAAAACCATTTATTTTAACAAACTCCATTTGGCTGTCTTTTAAAATGCGAGGCACAACAATGGTAATACTCTCATCAAAGAATAATGATTCCATAATGCCATAGGTGTCAACTTCTGATTTATATGCAGCATAAACACCGATGATTGTACCAGGTGAAACTGAGTCCAAGACAGCATCATGGATGGCCTGGTCCCATGGTAAGCGTTCCATGACACTATAGGATGTTCTTTGTTTTAATTTTTTATGTGCGATTTGTTTTTTATCCAACTGAACCTTCCATTTCCATCTTCATCAATTGATTCAGTTCTACAGCATACTCCATAGGGAGCTCACGTGTAAAGGGTTCTAAGAAACCTAGCACAATTGTTTCTGCAGCTTGCGCTTCACTTAAACCACGACTCATCAAATAGAATAAAGATTCTTCAGAAATTTTTGACACACGTGCCTCGTGCTCAATGATGGATTGATTGTTATCAACCACATTCACAGGCATGGTATCTGAACAAGACAGTTCATCTAAAATCAGCGTATCACACTCAACTTTAGTCATTGCGCCGATAGCATTTTTATCATGATGAACAATTCCGCGATAGTTTACAGTCCCACCATTTCTTGATACAGATTTAGAAATGATGGTTGATTGCGTGTGAGGCGCTTTGTGAATCATTTTTGCCCCTGTATCTTGCCATTGTCCTTTACCTGCTACAGCAATAGAAATAGTGTACCCTTTTGCATAGGGACCATTAAGAATGCATGATGGGTATTTCATCGTCGTCGATGCGCCGATGTTACCATCAACCCACTCCATCAAACCATGTGCTTCGACGGTCGCTCTTTTTGTTACTAAGTTATAAACATTATTAGACCAGTTTTGAATGGTGGTATAACGACAGCTGGCATTTTCTTTAACAAATATTTCTACTACCGCGGCGTGCATTGAATCTTTAGAATAAATTGGTGCAGTACAACCCTCAACATAGTTGACGTTGGCCCCCTCTTCAACAATGATCAGCGTTCTTTCAAACTGGCCCATTTGTTCAGTGTTAATTCTAAAGTATGACTGAAGTGGTTTATCTAAAGTTACTCCTTTTGGAATATAAACAAAAGACCCTCCAGACCATACCGCAGTATTTAATGCAGCAAATTTATTGTCATTGTAAGAAACCAATTGTCCAAAATACTTCTGAACAATTTCAGGATATTCTCTAAGTCCCGTATCCATGTCAAAAAATAAGACGCCTTTTGATTCTACTTCTTTGAGCATGCTTGAATAAACCATTTCTGAGTCATATTGTGTTGCGACACCAGAAAGATATTTTGCCTCTGCTTCAGGGATTCCCAAACGATTGAAAGTTTCTCTAATTGCTTCAGGAACATCTTCCCATAAAGTTTCACTTTTTTGTGATGCTCGCAAATAATAGATATATTCACTAAAATCAATATCAGATAAGTCAGCGCCCCATTGAGGCATGGGTGAGTCAACAAAGTGTTGATATGCTTTAAGACGAATATCAAGCATCCATTCTGGTTCATTCTTAATAAATGATATTTCTCTGACTACTTGTTCGGAGATACCACGTTTAATTTCATAAACAGATTCAACATCATCATGAAATCCAAACTCATATGTTTCATTGGGTAATCGCTCGCGATCACTAATTTTTTCACTCATGGTCTAGACTCCCTTCTTGAATTGCTAATTTTTCAAATCCGTCCCATGCAAGTCTCGCACAAGATATTCTGTGGGGTTGTTTTCCCACTGATTGAAATACAACGGCTTCCTCTAGTAAATCAAAATCAAATGGTTCCAACTTAAGCATGTCAACATAATTTCGGTAGATGTCATTTGCTTCAATCACTGTTTTATTAACTAAGAGTTCTGTCATGATGCTCGCACTCGCAGTCGCAATCGTACATGCAGTGCCCATAAAAGAAATGTCAGAAATGACGCCAGAATCAACCTTCAAATAAACTGTAATGTCATCAATACATGAATCAGTGCTCATTTGAGTTTCAATGGCATCTTCAATTTTTCTTTTATTTCTTGGATATTCATAATGATCCATGATTACTTGCCGTAAAAATAAAGGGTCTTTTAAATAGTTTTTCATAAGTAAATATCAACTACTTTCTCTAAAGTTACCTCACGTAACGCGTCGAGTAGACGATCCACTTCTTCTATAGTGTTATAAATGTACAAGGAAATGCGAACCGTTCTTTCACTGTTTAATACACCATTAAGAAGCTTGGCACAATGTTCGCCTGCTCTTACCGCTATCCCTTTGGTGGATAAGTAAGCCGCAATATCCTGAGCAAAGATATCTTTTACATTCAAAGAAACAATTCCCACATCAGCATCTTTATTATAAATAATAATATGGTCCATAGACGATAGGCCTTCTAATAGATGTTTATGTAAAGGTAATACTTTTAAGTGCACATTTTCAACTCCGAAAGAAGATAAGTAATCGACTGCTTTACCAAATCCTAGAACCCCTTCGATATTGGGTGTTCCTGATTCAAATTTTTGAGGTGGTTTTTTATATGTGACTGAGCCACAACTGTTAAAGCGGACATTGGATCCGCCCCCTACTTTATTGACGTGTAAGTTTTCTAAGAGTTCGTATTTACCATACATAACACCAACCCCTGTAGGTCCAAACATTTTATGTGCAGAATAGGCAAAGAAATCAACGTCTAAATCTTTGACATCTACTTTCAAATGTCCGATGGATTGTGCACCATCAACCACAAATATGGCATCATATTTGTGCACTTCATGTGCAAGTGTCTTGATGTCATTGACATAACCCAAGACATTAGAAACGTGTGCCAATGAGACTACTTTAACTTTTGAGTGTAGTGCATTTTTGAACGCTTCAAAATCAAGCTTGCCTTCTAGGGCAAGAGGAATGAATTCAATCTTTGCGCCTGTCTTCTCACAAACTTCATACCAAGGTAAAATGTTTGAGGCATGTTCTGCTTCATTTAACAAAATAACATCATCTTTTTTTAGATTGTATAAGCCGTAGGACATGGCAATTAAATTTAAGCTTTCTGATGCCCCGGAAGTAAATACGATTTCATTTGTTTGTGCATTCATGAATTTTGCGGTTCTTTTTCTTACATCATCATATAGGTCTGAAGTTTGGTTAGACAAATAAAAATCGCCTCTGTGAACATTTACAGATAAGTTCTCATAATAATTCACCACTTCGTCAATGACAGATTTAGGTTTGAGTGTGGTCGCAGCATTATCAAAGTATGCGACTTCAGGATGTTTTTGGATAAACGGGAAATCTTCTCTTATTTTAGACATATAGTGCAACCTTTCTTTCAATTTCTTTAGTCAATGTTTCTTTTATTTCTTTGTCTTCTATTTCAGCAATGATAGGCGTTAGATATCCTTGTATGATGAGTCTTAGGGCTTGAGTGCGACTTAAACCTCGAGACTGAAGATAATAGATGTGATCTTCGTTGGGTTGGCCTACGGATGCTGCATGGGATGCCTCAACATCGTTTTCATCAATTAATAATTTTGGGAAAACAATGCATTGTGATTTTTCTCCAAGATTTAAAATACGGCTCATTTGATGGGTTTTAGAACCGCCCATTCCCTTAATAATTTGACCCACAACTTCGAGGTTCAAATGACCTTCATCTAAAATGATTGAATTGGAATCAAGGGTTGCGAAAG
>CBDUDQ010000103.1:0-3848 GCA_965365985.1 uncultured Erysipelothrix sp.
AGGTAACTTTGAGCTTAATGCGTACATGCCATTAATACTCCAAAATACATGGCAATCGATTCGACTTCTAAATGATGGTTTGAAATCATTCAATGAACGCTGTTTAAAAGGCCTAAGTGTAAATCAGGAAAAGATGAGTGAAAATCTCCATACTTCTTTAATGAGTGCGACCTACTTAAATAAGAAATTGGGATATGATCAAGCAACACAAATTGTTAAGGAAGCCTTTGAGTCCAATGTGAGCATTCGTGATATTATAGTATTACATCAAGTGATGAGTGAAGAGGAATTTGATTCATTCTATGATTATAAGGAAATGATCAAAGCAAAACCTCTCTAAAGTAAGGAGATGATTTAATGAACTCTAGGCAAAAGAGAATACTTCAACAGTTGACTGGCATTGAATCGTGGGTGAAAGGGAAAGAACTCGCTCATATTATGGGAGTGACTGACCGAACCATCCGCTCTGACATTGAATCTATTAATAAAACGTTTCCCAATCTGATAGAATCAAGTACGCGAGAAGGGTATCGTTTAGAGAATCAAGTTTATGAAACTTCTAAAATAGAGGATCAAGAAAACATTCCCCAGACCCCAAAAGAGCGCTCTATATATATCATTAAGTCTTTGCTTTTCAATCAAAAAAAACTTAAATTTCGTGATCTTCAAGAAGAATTGTTTGTAAGTGAGCATACCATTGAAGGAGACATTAAGAAAATCCGTGAAATGGTCAAGCCTTATGCAGGTCTCAGTTTGGTTAGAGAAGATAACAGCCTCCATTTTGAGGGCAATGAGCATATTAAACGTAAGTTATATCGGGATCTATTGACCAATGAAATTCAAGGAAACTTTCTTAACTTAAATAAAACAGCAACGCTCTATAAAAAATTCGATTTATTGAGGGTAACTTCGATCTTAGAAGAAGTATTGGAATCATTTCAATATGAGGTCCGTCAAACAGCGATTCCAATGATCATCGTTCACATTGGAATCACAATAGAACGTATGTTAAGTGGAAATTATCTGGCTTACAAAGATTTAAATAAAGAAGTGCTGGGAACCACCGAATATGATATTGCCCAAACATTTTTTGAGCGCATCCTAAAAATCATCCAGATTGAATATCATGAAGAGGAAGTCATTGGGTTGGCAACCATTTTGATGGGATATAAAAATGCCTATTCTTTACAAGAAGAAATAGAATATTTGGGTATAAACCATAAAGTGAGTTTCATTTTAGAAAAAGTAACTGAAAATATCAATGAGACATTCAATTTAGATTTCTCTGAAGACGAAGACTTTAAAAATGGACTGCATCTACACATACAATCATTACTGAACAGAGTTCGAAATAAGGTCATCATCCCAAACGCCCACCTTCAAGAAGTGAAGCGTTCTTATCCGATGATATTTGAAATGGGGTTGCACATCGGCCAGTTAATTGGAGATTTGTTTGCTTTTGAAATCTCAGAGTCTGAGGCAGGGTTTATCGCTTTGCACATTGGAGCGGCTTATGATCGTTTATCACAAAAACATAAATACAAAGTGATGCTCATTTCTCCCAACAATCAAAGTCTATCAAAGTTGACCAAAGGGAAAATTCAGAATATGTTCAAAGATCGTATAGAAATAACTCAAATTGCTGAATATTTGATAGAAGAAGAAGTGCTATCTTCTGATTTAGATCTCATTATTACAGTATTAAACCTTGAGCATAAACTTGATATTCCAACAATACACATATCAATGTTTGTCAGTCATGAAGATGAGAGTAAGATATTTGCGGCATTGAACGATTTGGATAAAAGGCGCTTCAGTATGGAATTCAGCACTCAATTCAGTACTTTAGTCGACAATCGATTCTTCATTACTTCATTAGATTTAGAAACACCAGAAGCGGTGATTCGTCACCTTTCTGAGTTATTGGAAAAAGAAAACATTGTGTCGCCAGACTTCAAGGATTCGGTTCTTGAAAGAGAATCGATGTCTTCGACATCTTTTGCTTACTCC
The DNA here is from genome assembly GCA_965365985.1 of uncultured Erysipelothrix sp. Lineage (GTDB taxonomy): Bacteria > Bacillota_I > Bacilli_A > Erysipelotrichales > Erysipelotrichaceae > Erysipelothrix. The sequence continues at coordinate 2,011 of CBDUDQ010000103.1, forward strand.
CTGGCCATCCCGCACCCACTCAAATTAGAGAGTGACCATTCTAAAATAGCAATTGCAATATTAAATAAGCCCATCAAATGGGGTTCGTATTATGTTAAGTTGGTAATGATGCCAGCGATAACCGAAGAAGACAGCTCAAAAATGTGGCTATTCTTTGATTGGTTATCAGAAACCATCACCAATACAGAAAAAATGACTAAATTAATGGAATCAAAAAATAGAAACGAATTCGTTCATTGGATGTTAAACAATTAGGAGGAAATAAAAAATGGAAGATCTAGAACTAATCAGCTTTAAAATTATCAGTGCTGTGGGCAGTGCAAAGTCATCGTTTATAGAAGCAATGGATTATGCAGAAAAACGCGATTTCGATAAAGCGAAAAGCTTAATTGAAGAAGGAGAGGCAGAGCGCATAAAGGGTCATGAAGTACATTTTGGTCTCATACAAAAAGAAGCAAGTGGGGAAACAACGGCCATTAACTTAATTTTGATGCATGCTGAAGACCAACTGATGGCCGCAGAAACATTCAAAATTATGGCAGAAAGAGTCATCAGCACTTATGAAACCATAGATGCACTCGAGCGAAAAGTAAACTCACTCATATAAAACGGAGATCAATGTCTTCGTTTTTTTTATTTTTTTAATTTTATTTATTTTTTTATCCTAAATCTACTGTTTATTACGAAATTTCCTATCACCGGTTATAAGTTCCGTTTACTTAGGAAATATGCTTATAAGCAAGCGATTACATCAAGACTTATAATAAGAGTATAAAAAGAAGGGGATACAATATAATGAAAAAAGTTTATCTGTTCTGTAATGCCGGAATGTCAACAAGCTTGTTGGCAAGTAGAATGCAGACTGTGGCCAATAACCACAAACTGCCAGTTGAAGTAAAAGCATTCTCTGATTCAAAAATGGAGGCCATTGTTTTAGAAGAAAATCCAGATGTCATCTTCTTAGGTCCACAAGTCAAATATCGATATGATGTTACTGTGGAAAAGTATGGTCACCTGGGAATTCCAATTGAAGTCATTGATTCACAAGATTATGGCAATGTTGATGGTGAACGTGTTCTAAAAAGAGCCATTGTGCTCATGAAAGGCAAAGGGAAAAAGTAAATGTTCAATAAATTAGAAAAGTCTTTAGCGCCAATCGCAGAGAAACTAAGCAATAACGTAGTCTTAGCATCAATTCGTGATGGGTTTATAATCAGTACGCCATTAATTATTGTTGCATCAATCTTCTTGCTAATAGCAAACTTTCCAATAGCAGGATATCCAGAATTTATGGCAGGCATCTTCGGTGCCAATTGGGCATCACAACTCTCAGTTGTGGTCGCATCAACATTTGATGTCATTTCACTATTAACTGTAATCGGTATTGGTTATGCATTTGCTAAAAACTTAAAAGTGGATGGCATCTCAGGTGGCGTTGTTGCACTTGTCGCATTCTTAATCCTTACACAAAATGTTCATCCACAATACGTAAATGATGCAGACAAAGCCTTCAGAGGCCTCTCATTTGGTAACTTGGGTTCACAAGGTATCTTCTTAGCGATGCTAACGGCCTTGATTTCAGTTAAACTGTTTTCTTGGGTTCATCATAAGGGATGGATCATTAAACTTCCTGATGGCGTGCCACCAGCAGTTATGGAATCATTTGCTGCATTAATTCCAAGTGCATTCGTAATGATCTTATTCTTCTTATTCAGACTTGGATTCAGCTTTACTTCTTACGAATTTGCACACACATTCATCTATGAATTCTTGCAAGCACCCCTTATGGGATTTGGTGAGTTTAAAGCATTCGATGTTATTTATCAATTCCTTTCAAA
>CBDUDQ010000104.1:0-3806 GCA_965365985.1 uncultured Erysipelothrix sp.
AAAAGTACCGAAAAAACTGAGAGAGAATATTGGTCAAACTTATTCAAAAAAAGAATTGAATGTGGTTCACAATGATCAAGAGCAACTATTAAAGGACATTCCAAAGTGGGCCGGTCTCATCAACTACATTGAGAACTCATCTGATTTCCCTGCTTACTTTAATACTAAAACCACATACCTTGAATCAGGGGAAATTAAGTTCGGAGATATGTTCAAGGAAATTGAACAAGCAAAGAATTTTATTTTCTTGGAATATTTCATCATTAAAAAAGGGTTTCTATGGGACGAGCTGTTTAAGCGCTTATCGGCAAAAGTTAAAGAAGGCGTTTTAGTCCGACTTTTATATGATGATTGGGGTAGTGCTCAATTTCCTGACCTTCAAAAGATCTGTGATGCGGCTGGGATTGAGGCTGTTGCTTTTAATCCAATGGTTGCCCGTCTTGCCATTCAAATGAACAACCGAAATCACCGAAAGATATGTGTGATTGATGGTCGCATTGCTTATGTTGGTGGGATGAATATTGCGGATGAATACGTAAATATTGGTTCTAAGTTTGGTCATTGGAAAGATACTGGAATCAAACTTGAGGGGGATGCGGTTCATTCTCTTACCTTAATGTTCTTACAATACTATTCTTTCTATACCGGATTAATAGAAGATCCAAATAAGTATTATACTGAGTATAATTATAAAGGTGATGATTTGGGAATGGTCATTCCGTTCTCTGATTCACCAACCGATGACTATGATTTGGGCTTGGATGCCCATTTGAGTCTCATTCAATCAGCAAGACACTATGTATATATTCAAACACCGTACTTAATTGTAGGGTATGAAGTCATCCAGGCTTTGGTTATGGCAGCGCGATCGGGTGTGGATGTTCGAATTGTACTCCCGCACATTCCAGATAAAAAGGCTGTTAACCAGGTCACCAAATCAAACTATGAAGTTTTAGTTGAAGGTGGCGTTAGAATATTTGAGTACGAACCTGGTTTTGTTCATTCTAAAACCTTTGTTGTGGATGATGAAGCGTGTTTAGTTGGAACAACTAACATGGACTTTAGATCTTACTATCTTCACTTTGAGTGCAGTGTGCTTAGTATCAACAATCAAACTGTATTGGATTGTAAGAAAGATGTTCTCGATACGATCTATAATGATTGTATTGAAATTACATTGAAAGATACCAAAGACGTTAAATATTTGGTAAGATTGTTCCGTTCATTAGTAAGTATATTTTCTGGATTAATGTGAGGTAAAACATATGAAAAAATTAGGATTGGTTTTAGAAGGCGGTGGTATGCGCGGTGCATATACAGCTGGTGTATTGGATTGGCTTTTAGAAAATGAGATTTACTTTGACTATGTGGTGGGAATTTCAAGTGGGGCACTATACGCTACGATGTATGCTCAAAAAGATCGCAATGCGCTTAGAGAAGCGTCCATTGAGATTGCGTCTGATAAGCGCAATGTGGGTATGAAAGCCATCATGGCAGAAAAAACCATTGTCGGATATAACTTTCTCTTTGATCAAATAAAAAACAAATCAAAATTCGATCTAACAAAACAAGATGATACTGAAATTAAAGTGGAAATTGGTGTTTATGACATCAATGAACAAGAAACCATTTGGGTTAACAGTGAAGAAATTGCCAAACATCCAAAAATGGTCCAAGCAGCCTGCACACTTCCTATCTTTGGTCGTGCTGTTAAGATTGACGGTAAACCCTATATGGATGGTGGTGTCACAACCATGATTCCTATCGAGAGAAGTCTTGAAGCGGGATGCGAGATGCACATGGTAGTCACAACCAAATCCGACGAATTTATAAGAAAACCACAAGGCTTCGTTCAAAGAAACTTATTGCGACAAGTATACAGAAAATCGCCAAAGCTCATCAGTGACTTTGAAAGTAGAACAGATGTCTACTATGAAGAGCGCGCACAAATTGAAAACTTGGAACAGGAAGGTAAAGCCCTATACATGTATCCATCTAAAGAACTTGGTGTCTCAAGATTTAAAGGAGACAAAGAACAGTTCCAAGGTCTCTTTGATACGGCAAGAAGAGATTGCGAAGTCAGAAAAGAAGCCATCTTCAATTTCTATAAAACTGCGAAGAAGAAAAAATAAGTTTTTCAATAATATTCAAGTAAAGGGCCAGAGAAACAATTCTCAGGTCCTTATTTATTATAATGGTCGATGACATCATGTATCACATCGTGATATATTAAAGACAGAAAGTAAAACGAGGTGTGATGCATATGGCATTCAGATTCAATTTTAATTCTATTCTTGATTATGAATATTCGAAAATCTATTTAAACAAAATGGCAAAAAAAGGATTGAAGCTTAAAACACTTTCTACCTACGCTTATTCTTTTCAGAATAGTGATGATCTTGAGGAAAAATATTCTCTACAATTCATAAAAATCACTGCTGGGGAGAACTCTGAACGAAGCGATCAATTTATCAGTGAATATGAAAAAAAAGGTTGGGAGTATGTTGATCAATGTGATCAGAGCCTCATGAGATGTTTTGTTTTTAAATCACAGACCAACTTAGGTTTAAATAGCGTAATACCAAATGATGTGAGATATGAGATTTTAAAATTGTTGAAAAAAAGAATGACAAATCCTTTCTTTGTTCTATTCTTCATCTTTATGTTTATGGTATTGATATTCAATTTAGTCATCATCACTAAGGTGAAATTGGATGGAGGGTATTTCGTTAATTTATTAATCACAATGGCATTCACGTGGAATGGCATCAATCGAATTCGTTTATATTATAAGTATAAAAACAATATGAATTCAAAATACAGACCTTCTGTTAAAAAGTAAGAAATACATCTTCGATTTTAATTGATATTTATTTATCAATCATTCAAATCTCAATAACTCACAGACTTATAATAAAATGTATCATTTCAAACAAAAATTCTTGAATGAGATACAATAAAAGCGTATTAAGTTTCAATCAAAAGGAGAACACTATGTTAACAAAAAGAATGAAGGTTTCCCTCATTGGGGGTGTCATACTCGGTTTGGTTTGTGTATTGGGTGCGAACATCCGCTCTAACTGGACAATCGAACCCAACTTTGTCTTTGCCTTATGGTATAACAGAGTCCTTATGGGACTGATCGTTGGTGCACCATGGCCAAAGGTCAACAGAAATACTGCATTGCTTCGAGGGGCAATCTTGGGACTGCTTGTTTCTTTCGCGTTCTATAGTGCGACAGGATACGCAGATCCTATTAGTTTTATCGCCGGTATTGTATATGGTGTAATTTTAGAAGCATACCTGGCAAGAAAATAGTCTTATAGAAACTCGTTTATTTATAAATGAGTTTTTTTATCCTCATATTATTAATGTTATACTAAAGAAAAGGAGGTCCACTATGAAAATAAAACTAGCTGTATTGGTAGGGAGTTTGCGAAATGGTTCCTATAACATGAAGTTGGCTCAGCACCTTGCCACACAATTTGAAGATCAATTTGAGTTTCATTTTCTTGATTTGAAATTACCGCTATTCAATGAAGATCTGAATAAGGTAGCTCTGCATGATAGAAAGTTGCGTCGATTTTTCTATGATCTTGACCAAGCGGATGCAATTCTTTTCATCTCACCAGAATACAACCACTCAATGAGTGGGGTTATGAAGAATGCCATAGACTGGGGCAGTGTTCAACCCAAAGGACAAAAAGGTTTGGCCAAAAGAATTGGACTGGCCATGCATTGCTCCAGTGGGCTTATCGGTGGCGCAAGAGCCCATGTTCACCTAAGAGACAGTGTGAACGGTATTG
>CBDUDQ010000105.1:0-3636 GCA_965365985.1 uncultured Erysipelothrix sp.
AAGGTGAATGCCATCTGTCAGTATAGATAATAACTGAGGTTCATTTAAAAGAAAACGATCAACATCCTCTTTTGTTTTAACATTTACTTGTCCTTTGAGTTCTCCGTAGATTGGATGAGAGACAATGACATCAATAACCCAAATATTATGTTTAACAAATAATTCAAGTTCTTGTCTTGTTTCTTCTGGCGTGTGCATCACTGCGAGTGTTGCCGTATTATTATACTTAGCTAAAATATAGCCTTTCCCAGTTGCGATGACTTCGTGTCCACTTGCTCTGAGTAATGCGACATCACCAACAATGACTTGTCTAGATACTTCAAGGACCTTTGCGAACTCATTGGCACTGATGGCATTATCATTTTCTTCAAGTTGTTCTAGTATGTAATTTTGTCTTTCTTCCTTTGTCATGACTTATCTCCTTTTTAGCTATTGTAACAGAAAATAAGGTATAATTATAAATAAGAACCGGGAGGCATGTATCGTATGAAAATTTTACTTTATCAAAAAGGAGAAAAGATGATGCGTAAGTCTGGAATTGGCCGGGCTATGAGTCATCAAAAACAGGCACTGACCAAAGCGGGGGTAAATTACACCACTGATGTGAATGAGGATTATGATTTGGTTCACATCAACACCGTAGACCCTGCAGCGAGAAACTTTGCCAAAAAGGCCAAGAGACAAGGGAAAAAAGTGGTGTATCATGCACATTCTACTGAAGAAGACTTTAGAAATTCTTTTTTCTTATCCAACCAGCTATCACCTTTATTTAAAAAGCTTATCATCTCCTCATATAATTTAGGGGATTATATTTTAACGCCAACACCATATTCAAAAATGATATTAGAAGGATATGGTATGGATAAACCCATTCAGGCTGTATCTAATGGAATTGACCTTGATCGCTTTAAATTTAACTACGCAAAGATATTGATGTTTAGAAATTTCTTCTCACTTGAAAAAGACGAAGATGTTGTAATTTCTGTGGGATTATATTTCGAAAGAAAAGGATTGCCTGATTTTATTGATATTGCGCGTTTGTTTCCTGATATCAAGTTTATTTGGTTTGGATATTCTAATCTCATGACAGTGACCTCTAAAATAAGAGAGTCCATTAAAAACAAACCAAACAATGTTATTCTACCAGGTTATATTGATGGCGATATTATCGAGGGTGCATTTTCTAGTGCCAGCATTTTCTTTTTCCCATCCTATGAAGAGACAGAAGGCATTGTGATCCTTGAGGCCCTTGCGGCATCATGCCAAGTGGTGGTTCGAGATATTGAAGCTTATGATCCTTGGCTTGTTCATAAAGTTAATTGTTATAAAGGGAATTCTAATGGTGAGTTTGTTTCTATCATTTCTGGCTTATTGGATGATAAATTGGATTCAACAACCAAAAAGGGATATGAACTCGCACAAAGTAAAAGTATTGAAGAAATAGGACAAGAATTAAAAGCAGTTTACGAAAAAGTATTGGAGGAAACAGAATGAAACTATTTATAGAAGAACCTAAAGAATCACTGGAATCATTAATCCTTGGCATTAAAGATCCTAAAAGAGAGATGTTTCATGATATGTTGGATGTTTTAAAAGATTTTGAAATTGAAAAAAAAGAAAGTAATACAGTAAATATTGTTTTTAATGAAAAGAATATCAATCACTATCCAAGTAAAACTGAGTTTGCTGAATTGCTAAACTTAGATAAAAACTATTTTTCTGATGTCAAAGAACAATCTAATTTGTTAAAAGAAGCGAACAGTACACGCATCGGCGCTTGTTGTGGCGTTGGAGAAGATGTGTACATTGATCCTAATGAAGAATAAATTTGTAATATTATTGTTGATGGTATTAGTCTTGGGTGCATGCGCCAAAAAACAAGAAGTAATTCCTGAATCCGAAAAGAAAAGACTGCCTTTTACCATTGGAACACAAACTTATAATCTACCCTTAAAAACTGAGGAACTTTTATCTACAGGTTGGAAGAGTGAAGATAATTTAGATCTCATGTTAATGCCAAACAATGTCATTCATCATTATAAATTGAGAAGCGAAACGAATCTCATCATCGTAAGTTTTTATAATCCCCTAGATATAGAGGTCAGTTTAAAGGAAGCTTATGTGGTAAGAATTGAAACTGAAAATCGTTATGCTCGATGGGGTAGTGATAATGAGGAACCTACAGACATCAATGTTTTTGATGGGATTAACTATGATACGGATTTAGAAATGATTAAAGAACAGCTCGGAGAGCCTGTAGTAGAGGAAAATAACATCTTAAAGACATACCGATATATCAATCAAGATCACTACAGTGTAGAGGCTTTAGTTGAAAATGGTACCGGTAAAATGCTTTGGTTGAATATTGAAAATTATCACGTACCTGAAGAAAAGTCTGATCAAAACGATTAGGCTTTTCTTTATTTATCTGTAATTTATGGTACAATAAAATAAGAAATAGAGGGTAAAATGAGAGACAGAGGAAAAAACTTATTACAATTCATTCCCGATTTTACGGTGATTGACTTAGAAACAACGGGCAGAAGCAATAAGCCTGAAGACATTACAGAAATCAGTGCGATTCGATATCGTGACTTCAAACCTGTGGCGTCTTTTTCGACTTTAATCAAAGCGCGTAATAAAATTTTGCCATTTGTGGTGAATCTGACCGGGATTGATGACAGTTTATTAAACTCGAAAGCTCGCATTGAGGAGAAAATAGAAGCATTTGTGGAATTTATTGGCGAAGACGTCATTTTAGGACACAATGTCTTATTTGATTATAATTTGGTTGAAGCGGCTCTATTTGAAAAAACAGGGTTTAACATGTCAAATGATTATGTGGATACATTACGAATTTCTAGATTGATGAATCATGATTCACTCAATCACAAATTAGAAACACTATGTTCATACTTCGGAGTGCTCAGATTAATGGGGCATCGTGGAGAAGAGGACTGTGAACAAACTGCACAAATTTACATTAAAATGAAAGACAAGTATGAAAGATTATTAAAAGGAGAACCAATCAATGAACGTATATGATTTTGATAAAACAATTTATGACGGAGACAGTTCCGTTGATTTCTATAAATTCAGTTTAAAGCGCCATCCAAAGCTGGCCCGTTTATGGTTGAAACAAGGCCTAGCAGCAGCGAAATATAAATTGGGTAAACAAAGCAAAACAGACATGAAAACAACAATCTATGAATACTTCCAACAAATTCCAGATTTGAAATCTGAAGTAATTGCATTTTGGAAAGAGCATGACCACAAAATTCATTCTTGGTATTTAGAACAATACGAGCATGATGATTTAATCATTTCTGCTTCACCCGAATTTTTATTAAAACCAATTTGTGATGATTTGAATGTCGCACTTTTGGCATCAGTTGTTGATCCAAAAACTGGAAGAAATATGAAAGAGAACTGCTATGGCTCAGAAAAGGTCGTCCGCTTCTTAAATAAATATCCAAACCACAAAATCAATAAATTCTATTCAGATTCTTATTCAGATGATCCTCTAGCACAACTGGCTAAAGAGAGCTATATGGTTAAAGGCACTGAAATAACTCCTTGGTAACAGGTGTTATAGAGTAATAAACACTAATAAGCAAAAAAAAAGAGCAGGCTTGG
>CBDUDQ010000106.1:0-3569 GCA_965365985.1 uncultured Erysipelothrix sp.
TAAGTGATACAAGCAAAGACTTGGAAACAATCTTAAAAGATTACCAAACTACAGCGAACTCACTTTGGGCTGAATAATTAATTCAAAGATACTATAATTAAAACTATCCTTAACTGGATAGTTTTTTTATCTTTAAGTCTATTTTAAAAATTATTTAAGTAATCGAACAAACTTAAAGTGTAGGACACAATGTGTCGCACTAATTTGCTATACTCTAATCAAGAGGTGGACAAGATGAAAAAACAAACAAAAACATTAGAAAATATTATTGAGGACCATAAGGCCATAACTTTGAGAAACCTAATCTCTCAACAGGATCATAAATTCGAATCTCGTTTTGGATTTAAATTATCAAGTGAGGTTAAAGTGAACTTAATTTTCAATTCGAGATATGATGCTGAAGACTTTTATAATGAACTGAGATTCAATGAAAAATATGCCAGACAATATAAAGTCAAGACTGAGCTTAATGACTCACAGCAGTTGATTGTGTCGGGCTCAAGAACGCTTTTTGATTACTTCGGTACTAAAGAACCCAATTTACTCACTGCAAGCCGTGATTTAAACATTCAATTTAAAATTGAATACCAAGAAGCTTTTACACAGATTATCTTCACGGGCGAAGTGATTGCAGGAGAGCTCTTAGGAAGACAGTGTATTGTTGAATATAATGAACTGATTCCAGAACTCGCTTTAAGTGGTCTTAAAAATATAGCATCTAATTTAAAAGAGTTTGATGCACTGCTCACAAGAGTATACTGTGTAAAACCGGTATCAATCATATGAGTACGATCATTAAAGCTTTAGATATGATTCATATCCTATCATCTAAGAATGTGGTTAAATTGGAAGAACTTTCTCAAGCACTGGAACTCAGTACACGCTCTATTCAAAGACTGAAGAATCAACTCATCGATGCGGGCTTTGATATTCAAACTCTGATGGGACCAGATGGGGGCTATCGTCTTGAGAATCATGCTCAAATATTTCCATTGGCATTTGAACAAGATGAAATTAAACTTTTAAAACAAGCGATGTCCTATGTAATAAATAATAACAATCAAACTTTTGGGGAAGGCTTACCTAAAGTTTTAGGCAAACTTTCTCACCAACTTGACGATCAAGGTATGACTAGTATTTCAAGCTTTCACTCTATTCAATTAAATGTGGATCCAAAAAAATATCATGAACACATCAGACAAATAGAAAAAGCCATAAAAGATAAGTTGAAAATTAAGATTGATTATCAAAAAAATCATCAAGAAAAAAGAAATTATTTATTTGACCCCTATGAAATGGTTATCGTGAATAAATTTTGGTATTTAATGGGTTATGATTCAGCAGGAAGGTATTTAAGTTTAAAAGTAAACAGATTAAACTCAATAGAAATCTTAAATAAGACCTTTCTAAAAGATAAAAACACAAACAAAAAACAAAGTTTAGGAAATTTCGGTTATAAAATTAAACCTCAAATCCTAGAGTGTATCATTGAAAATGCTGATTATGTCTCTGAGTATATATGGGGAGAAAATCAGAACATCGAATGGGTTGGACCTCACAAGTTTATTCTAAATGTAGAATTTCAAAACGAAAAAGCAGCACATGATTTTATCTTACAACAAGGTTCAAAATTAGAAATTCTAGGCCCGGTTGAGTTGATTGATTGGCTTAAAAAAGAATTAAAGATGAACTTATCAAAATACCTTGCATAATAGTTCATTAAGCACTAAAATTGAAGATGCAAATGAAATAGAGGTGGGTCTAATGAGTTTCTCATATCAAGCAATATTGGACTTTGTATCGAAGGAAGAGGTTTATGACATGATTGTTATTGAAGGTGTTGTTGGAGTTGGAAAAAGTTCATTAATGAATATTTTGGCAGAAAGAAACTACATTGCTTTTGAAGAGCCAGTGGTGAACAATCCTGTTTTGGGTAAATTTTACTATGATAGAAAAAGGTATTCTTTTCCCTTACAAGTGTTTTATCTAAACAAGCGTTTTGAGCACATAAAAAAAGCGAAAGATGTTTCTCAAGCCGTCATGGATCGCAGTATTTATGGTGATGCTATATTCGCGAGAATGTTAAATTTGAGTGATGAAATGTCAGATGAAGAATTCAGCATTTATTCTGAACTCTTAGAAAACATGTTAGAACACGTTCATACACCAAAATTAATGGTGTACCTAGAAATAGGGGTCGATGAAGCAATCAAGCGCATTGAAAAACGCGGACGTGATTATGAATTAATTGTTGAAAGAGCTTATTGGCAAAATCTGAATGATGAATATCAAACATATTTTAATCAATATAATTTATCTCCAATGATCACAATCAATGTGGATAACTTAGATTTTGAAAACAATCCGGAAGACAGAAAAACTGTTTTGGCTTTAATTGATGAAAAACTAAAAGAAATGGAAAGCACATCTGTATAAATGTGCTTTTTTCTTTGTTAGGATTGCTTGTAGAAGAGGTGCTATATGAAACTATCAATTTTAGATTTTGTCAGTATTTATGAAGGGGTCAGTGATCAAGATACACTCTTGAACATGATTGAAACTGTGAAAATAGCCGAGAAATTAGGATTTGAACGATATTGGTTTACAGAACATCATGCCATGAAAACACTGATGAGCACATCACCAGAATTGATGATTGCTTTAGCTGGTACGCACACCAGTCGCATTCGTCTTGGCGCAGGCGGAATCATGCTTCCAAATCACAGTGCTTTGAAAGTAGCGGAAAACTTTAAAATTCTCGAAACCATGTTTCCCAATAGAATTGATTTGGGTTTGGGAAGGGCACCGGGTACCAATCCTCGGGCTGCTTTGGCTTTAGCGCGCTCTCAAGAAATACATGCAAGACAAGATTTTCAAAACCAACTGGATGAACTTCAAGCATATTTTACAGGGCCAGATATGTATTCAAAAATTGAACTTCCTGGAAATGACAATGTGAAACCTGAAATTATCATTTTGGGCTCAAGTCATGGTGGTGTGAATTATGCTTTAAGAAATAAATTACCTTATGTATTTGCGGGACATATTTCTCCTGATCTTATGTTTGATGTATTGAAACATTACCATAAAGAGAAACCCAGTGAAGAAAAAGGCATGTTTGGGATTGCTGCTGTGGCAGCGATTGTCGCAAAGACAAGCGAGGAAGCGCACAGACTCTCTAAACCCTATGAATTAATGTGGGCCCAACGCTTAATGGGCAGAATGAATGTAAAACGCATGAGTATAGAAGAAGCACAAGAATATAAACCAACACTCGAGGAAATGAATTACCTTCGAATTTTTAAAAAGAAACTCATCGTGGGATCTTTAGAAGAAGTAAAATTAAAACTAGAAGAAATCATTACTGAAACACATGTAGAAGAAATTATGATTGTCGATTCATATCCTGATTTTGAATCAAAGATAGAGGCATATGAATTATTAAGTTTTTTAATTTCATAGAAAAAGGAGAGACGTCTAATTGTCTCTCCTTTTGTATTTCTATTTATATATTGGTTCTACATAATTAGGTGTTGGTGAGAAATATCTCTCATCAACACTTTTTTGTA
>CBDUDQ010000107.1:0-3514 GCA_965365985.1 uncultured Erysipelothrix sp.
TCAACACCAGCACCATGCATTTTACCTGCAATGATAAGACCACTGTAGTGTTCTTTAGCCAGTTTTATTGTTTCATTAATGGCTTCGTTAGTAACCCCTGTTCCAGGGTTTCCTGTAAGGCATACATAATCTAAACCTAATGATTCAATGTGTTTGATTGTTTCAAGACTTGCTTGTCTTCCTGTCGCGATTTCCAGGCGTTGTTCTGCCATTTTTGCATTGGGATCCACAGGTTCAAGGTTGACTCCAATTGGACGACCAACTAATTTGTGTAATGATTCAACAAAGTTCTTTGAATCATCAAGACCGAATATTTCTGGATTGAATACATCCACACCGTTGAGTAGTATCATGTCTGCTCCAAAAGCTCTCGCTAATTCGGCATTCGTAATATCACCAATGAATGATTCTCTTGGAGCGAAGTTTTCTGATAAAATCACTCTACCTTCACTTGCTTTAATGCTTTGTTTTAATTCTGCGGCTGTCATCGCCAATATATCTGATGCGTTAGCACTGATTAATCTTTTCATATTTAAAACCACACTTTCTATTTATTGAATTTCGCCAGCTTCTTCTTTTCTGAATGATTTCTCAGCAAGAGTGTAGAATGGTAAGTAAAGTAGTACGTCAACAATGATTAATACTACTTGTAAGAGTGCTCCAGCAATACTTCCTGTAGTTAAGAAACCACTAAGAATTGGTGGCATTGTCCATGATGCGACAGTACGAGTTAAGGGAACCAAGTTGGTTGCCATTGCAAAGTAAGCAATCAATGCGTTCAATATTGGCGCAACGATGAATGGTACAAATAAGAGTAAGTTCATAACAACTGGAATCCCGAACATTGCAGGCTCATTAATGTTAAATAATCCCGGAACTACAGTAATTGGTGCCATAACTTTTGTTCTTTGTGATGCTTTTTTCTTACGTGAATAATAAGCAAGAACTAAGATCAAACCGATGGTAGCACCACCCCCACCGATATAGACAAAGTTGTCCATGAAAGGTTGAGTGATGATGTGAGTCATTTTTTCACCCGCTTGATATGCGACACGGTTTGCGTCAATATTAGCAATCCAAGTTGGTTGCATGATCGAGTTAACAACATGTCCACCGTGAATTCCAACAAACCAGAATAAACTGTTGAACGCAACAACGAACACTGTACCAATAATGTTATTTCCTAATAAACCAAGTGGTTTACCTAAAATAACTTGAGCAACTTCATGTAAGTTTGGTAAGCCGAATGTATCTAGTAAAGCAAAGACTACTAACCACATTGTAATGATGACTGATCCAGGAATGATGGCACTGAAGCTTCGTGATACTGCTGAGGGCACACTTTCTGGCATTTTAATTTGAATGTCTTTATTAATAAACCATTGGTAGATATAAGCTGTCAAAACCCCAAGAATGATGGCAACAAAAAGTCCTCTAGCCCCTAAATAGGTTGTTGAAAGTCCTTCTCCACCTTCACCATTAACAAATGGTGTAACAACGATGAATGAAGCCAATGCGATAATACCTGCTGATATACCATCAGTTTTATATTGACTCGCGAAACTATGAGCAATACCAAATGTAGCGATGAGACCAACTAAACCGAAGCTGCTGGTAACACCCTTCCATAGGTAATTAGCAACACCAACTTCTCCTAACCACGCTTCCCAGCCTTTAACTGGAAAACTTGCAATTACCATAAACAATGATCCGATGATGATCAGTGGCATAGCCAGTGTAATCCCATCTCTGATGGCAACTAAAACTTTATTGTTAGCAAGCTTTGCTGCAACAGGAACAATCTTTTCTTCTAGCATTTCTCCGAATTTTGACATATTAAACCCTCCTTATTGGTTATATTATATAATTCATAAATTATTAGATTGGCATTAAATCTAATAATTGATTATAAATTATTATCAACTATTACAGTTTAACCCATATTAATCCAATTGTAAATGCTTTCAATTGAAATAAATGTCAATATTAGGATAATTCATTACAAATTATAATTATTACGGTACAATATAGAAAGTAAAGGGGGCCAATCATGTCATTAACTAAAAAACAAATAAACCAACAAGGATTAATTCTTGATAAAATCTACACTAAGGGTCCCATCTCTAGAATCGATATTTCAAAAGAGCTAAAAATAACACCCGCAACCGTGAGCGATCTCACACATCTTCTAATTGATAATAAAGTCATTCATGAACTGGGTGAGGAAGACGGCATTCAAAATAAAGCAGGAAGAAAAAAAATACTCCTGAGTATCTCTAAAAATCACAGTTTTTATTTAGGTGTCGAACTCTTCGAACATTATGTATCTTTCTGTTTGAGTGATAATGCCGGGGAAATCATTCAAAAAGATGTTGTCGAACTATTCGAAAGAAGTTTCACTGAAGACTTTTTTATTAACGAACTCCATAAATTTATGTATTCATGCTCAAAGTACGATATTAAGTCGATTGGAATTGCGATCCCTGGGCACTATAACAAAGACTCAGATTTTATCATGACCAATAATCCCTTTTGGGAAAATTTAAGATTGAGCACAATAAAAGAAGCTTTTAATATTCCAATTTACTTTGAGAACAATGTAAACTGCATGGCAATCTCAGAAAGACTTTTTGGAAAAGATAAACAAGATTTAAACTTTCTATTCTTACACTTCCGACGTGGCATGTACTGTGCTTATATGTATGATAAAGAAATTTATGCTAGAGACAACTATTTAGTAGGAGAAATTGGTCATACTGTAATTAATCCAGATGGAGAACTTTGTGAGTGCGGTAAACAGGGTTGCTTACAAACTTATGCATCACAAACATGGATTATTAAAAAGGCTCAGATTCTCTATGATAATGTTGAACACAGCTATTTAAGAAAACTCATTGATTCTAAAGAACAGATCACAATTGATGTCATCCTAACCGCTTATCTACTTGGGGATGAAGGCATCATTACCATCCTTCACAACGCCATGAGATACCTCTCAATCGCCATTAATAACTTATTGGTGTCGATGGATGCGGATATCATTTACATCCATGGTGAACTCTTCCAAAACGAAGATTTAAAACAACTACTAAAAAATTTGTTAGATGACAATGCTCTTCTATTCAAAACACAAGAAAAACTAATCAGAAAGTTCATTCCTTACTCTCAACTCAATGGTGCCATTGGCGCATGTGCGTTTGCGATGACAAAATCATTTAATATGTAAAGAAAAACCCCTTCATCCTGTCCGGATTTAGGGGTTCACATCATTGTAGAGGATGTCCTTTATTTTTAAAAAAATGATTATATTGTAATTGTTGCTTATTTTAATTGATTTCACGGTATAAAATAGCAGCGTTTACACTTCCAAATCCAACTGAATATTTGATATCAATTATTTGAAATTCAGGATGATTTATTATAAAATCATTTACCTTTTTGTCTATACCTCGGTTTGACATTGCACTAAAAGAAATAAACTTCATATTACTTTCCCCCTAAAGTCACTTTATGA
>CBDUDQ010000108.1:0-3473 GCA_965365985.1 uncultured Erysipelothrix sp.
CTTTAATATTAAGAGTTCAACATGGGCACCGGTTTCTGGTTTGGTTACAAATAAACGGGCCGCGATGTCACGTGTATCGTTTAAAACTAAAACATCCCCTTTATTGAAATGAGATTTAATGTCATAAAAATGCTGGTCGATGATGTTATTACCATCGACAACCATCAATTTGGAATTTTCTCGTTTATCAGCGGGTGTTTGTGCAATTAAATTTTCAGGTAGGTTAAAATCAAAATTATTTACGTTCATAATGGCTCCTTTTGCTTATAATTTAGAAAAGAAACGACCTCAGTCGTTTCTCTTAAAATCCTTTATCGTTTTCTTCATCAATACCGTATGCCGCATAAACCTTATCTCTAAGTTCTAGCAAACGGTCTTCCTCAATTGCCAATCTCATGTCTTCCATTAATTTTAATAGGAAACGCAAGTTGTGGATAGATAGCAAGCGCATGCCCAAGCCTTCATCACAACGAATTAAATGTCGTAAGTAAGCTTTGGTATAGTTTGTACATGTCTCGCAATCACATTCTTTATCAAGTGGTGAGAAATCAAATTCATATTTTTTATTTTTAATGTTTACGCGACCTTCAGATGTCATTGCTGCACCGTGGCGCGCAATTCGAGTAGGAAGGACACAATCAAACATATCAACCCCACGAATGACCCCTTCAAATAAACCATTGATAGATCCCACACCCATTAGGTAGCGGGGCTTATCTTCTGGTAAATATTCGATGGCATCTTCAATCATTTTATACATGACCGGTTTAGACTCACCAACAGAGGTTCCACCGATTGAATAACCAGGGAAATCCATTGCGACTAAAGCCTTAGCATGTTCATGACGAAGATCAGTAAATTCGCCCCCTTGGACAATGCCAAAGAGCGCTTGATCATCAGGACGTTGGTGGGCATCTTGGCCCCGTTTAGCCCAACGTAATGTACGATCGCAAGAAGCTTTCATATATTCACGCGTGGCAGGAAACGGAGGACATTCATCAAAACTCATGATGATGTCTGCTCCCAAATCGTTTTGTGTTTGAATAGAAATTTCAGGTGTTAAGAATAATTTGTCACCATTTAAATGGTTTCTAAAGTGAACCCCTTCTTCAACGATGGTTCTAATTTTCCCTAAAGAGAAAACTTGAAATCCACCACTGTCAGTAAGAATGGGACCGTTGTAATTCATAAATTTATGAAGTCCACCGGCTTGTTTCACAACATCTCTACCCGGACGCAACCACAAGTGATATGTGTTACTCAAGATGACTTGAGAATTAATGCGATATAAATCCTCTGGGGAAATGTGCTTTACCGTTGCCAAAGTTCCTACGGGCATAAACATAGGCGTTTGAACCAAACCATGTTTAGTTTGTAATTGTCCGCGACGGGCTTTGGAATCAGATGCTTTTTTTAATAAAGTATACTGAATTGGCATTTTTATTTAATTGAGCGACTTTGTTGTTTACGCTCAAACTCCTTCAAGAATCTTTTTCTTAAGCGAATGAAGTTAGGTGTAACTTCTACTAACTCGTCATCACGAATAAACTCAAGAGCATATTCTAGTGACAATGGAATTGGAGGTGTTAATTTCATGGCTTCATCACGACCAGATGAACGAACAGCAGTTGCTTTTTTGTTTTTGATAACGTTAACAACCATGTCTGTATCTCTAGCAGCAATCCCAACAATCATACCTTCATAAACAGCAGTTTGAGCGCCGATGAAAAATTCACCACGTTCTTGTAAGTTAAAGATTGAATATGTCATAGATTTCCCTGGTTCGTTAGAAACCATTGATCCATTTTGTCTTTGTGCGATCGCACCTTTCATGGGTTCATAACCTTTGAATTGGCGTAGCATTGTTCCTTCACCATGAGTCATGTTAATGAAATCACCTCTAAAGCCGATTAAACCACGAGTTGGAATATCCCAGTGTTGTTTTACCATACCGCGATCTTCTTCCATGTTAGTTAAATCACCTTGACGAAGAGATATTTGAGAAATCATAGTTCCAGAATATTTATCAGGAACCTCAATGATGACTGTTTCAATCGGTTCGCATTTTTTACCATCAATTTCTTTATTGATAACTTGTGGTTTTGAAATTGCTAATTCATAGCCTTCACGACGCATGTTTTCAATAAGAATTGACAAGTGAAGCTCACCACGACCAGAGACTTCAAATTTGTCAGCTGAATCTGTAGGCGTTACACGTAAACCAACGTTAACTTCAAGTTCTTTGTCTAAACGTTCTTTGATGTTTCTTGATGTAATGTATTTTCCATCTTGACCTGCAAAAGGAGAAGCATTGACCATGAATGTCATTTTCAATGTTGGTTCTTCAATGATGATTGCTGGTAATGGAAGGATATGATCGGGTTCACAGAGTGTGTTACCAATAGAAATATCATCAATCCCTGATACCAATACGATATCTCCTGCATAAGCAACTGGAGTATCAATACGGCTTAAGCCTTTATATGTAAATACTTTAGAAATGTTAGTCATTTTTGTTTGACCATTATTATCAACAACAGCAACACGTTGTCCTTTTTTAATTTGACCCTTCATGATACGGCCAATTCCCATACGACCCAAATATTCATCGTAAGCCAATGAAGAAATTTGGAATTGTAAATGGTCATTATCGTAATCTGGGTAGAGTGGTGTATGTTCTACAATGGCATCAAATAGTGGTTTCATATTAACCGCTTCATCTTCCAAGTTCTTTTGAACAATCCCTTGTTTAGCAATTCCGTAAAGAATTGGGAATTCAAGTTGTTCGTCAGTCGCATCAAGATCCATGAACAGTTCGTAAACCAATTCAATGACCTCTTCTACACGGCGGTCTGCTTTATCAATTTTGTTGATCAATAGAATTGGTTTGAGTCCAACTTCTAAAGATTTCTTCAAAACGAAACGAGTTTGTGGCATTGGACCTTCTGCTGAGTCAACCAACAAAATAACAGTATCTACTGTTTTGATGATTCGTTCTACTTCACTTGAGAAGTCAGCATGGCCTGGTGTATCCACGATGTTAATTTTAATATCTTGATAGTTTACTGAACAGTTTTTAGAATAAATGGTAATACCACGTTCTTTTTCAATATCATCACTATCCATTACTCGATCTTGAAGCACTTCATTTTCATGGAAAATTCCTGAAGATTGAAGCATTCCGTCTACTAATGTACTCTTACCCGCATCAACGTGGGCAATGACTGCTATGTTTATTATTTTTTTCATTTGTACCAACTCTTTCCTATAACTGTATTATTATACACGAAATGAAATTTAATAGATATAAAAAGCTTCTATCCATGCACGTTTCATGAATTTAACACTTGGCAAGGGCTATCATTTTAGTTATGCTTAAGCAAAGAGGTGTTCACGATGGATAAATTTAAAGGTTTTTATAAAAAGACACGAGAAGAACGCATTGAAATACTTAATATAAAAAACACAGCAAA
>CBDUDQ010000109.1:0-3460 GCA_965365985.1 uncultured Erysipelothrix sp.
AGGATCTCTTGCGTCATGGTAAGCAGTCATTTTCCACTTGAGATTGTTAAAGCTCATGATTGCTGCTTTCAAATAGAGCGATGAATGCGCACCCACAAAATTATAGAAACTTTCTTTTTGGTGGTTCCCATCACTCATTTCTCCGTAATGACAGTGAAGCACCGAACCTTGGTGTAGGTACAGTGTTTCTTTAATAACTAAAGTTTCATCAGACTCGTTGATTGACAAAACTTTCCAATCAGAATTATTCATGGCATTTATGGTTAAAATTAGATTTCCTGAACCCTTAATATACAGAGATAAAACCCCTTGAGAATGTGCTTCAAAAGAAAGTTCAAGTTCTGTTTTTTTATCTACATTTATAATCAGTTCTTTGCTTTCTTTTAATAACATCATTTAATCTCCTTAATCCAGTCATATCCTTCGGCATCTATTTTAGTAACCAAGGTCTTATCTCCACTCATGACAATTTTTCCGTCAATCATGATGTGTACGTGAGTCGGTACGATGAGTTCGAAGAACCGTTCATAATGAGAAACGATTAAAAGACCTGTATTTCTTTCTTTTTGTTCTTCTCCCAATACTTTCGCTACCAATGCCAAAGCATCAATATCCAGCCCTGAGTCAATTTCATCAAGCATGGCAATTTTTGGTTTTAGCATCATCATTTGTAAAATTTCATTTCTCTTCTTCTCGCCCCCACTGAATCCCTCGTTAAGGTATCGGTGGGCAAGATCTTCTTTCATTTTGAGTTTCTCAACATTGGATTCTAAGCTTTTAACAAATTCAAACAATCCGATGGCTTTATCGCGATGGGCGTTCATGGCTGATTTTAGGAAATCAGCATTGGTCACTCCTGAAACTTCTTGTGGGTATTGCATGCCTAGAAATAGTCCTGCATGGCTTCTTTCGTTGACTTCCATCTCAAGAACATCTTCGTTATCTAAGAAAATAGTTCCTTCAGTCACTTCATAACGAGGGTGTCCCATAATGCTTGAAAGTAAGGTAGATTTCCCGTTTCCATTGGGGCCCATAATAGCATGAATTTCACCTTGTTTAATTTCTAGATTCACACCTTTTAGAATTTCGGTGTTGTCAATTTTAACGTGTAAATTATTAATTTTTAATATAGTCATTTTTATGCCTTCTTTCGTCATATCACTTGTATTATTATAGCATAATCACACTTGTTCTAAGCATTGCAATGCCATCCCAAATAATCTATAATTATATGAGTGTTTAAAAGGAGGATTTTATGTTAGAAAACCTTAAAAAATACTGGTTTCTTGTTATTATTAGTTTAATTTTAGTAATTGGAACAGTATTATTTACAAAAAATGAAATAGATTCAGTTTTTAAAGGTAAGAAAGTTGATGGAAAAGACTTAGTTCTTGAAATCGATGATAAATATGTTGATGCGGATGAGTACTATGAAACTCTGTTAAATGATTTCGCAGGTGCAGATCTCTATCGTATGTTTGAGCGTATTACCCTCACAAACGTAGAAACAAGCAAAGAAGTCAAAGATACAGCAGCCACACAGGCAAAAAGTCACATTGATAACGTTTCTTCTCAAGGAAGTGCAAAACTTTCTGAGTTAGAACAAGCTCTAATTTCAATGGGTTATAAAGATTTAAAAGATTTAAGCACACTATATGAAAACCAGGCTAAATTGCTTGAACTTCAAAGAACTTATATCAAAGATAATAAAGATACAGCTTTAAAAGATTATTTTGAAGTTAAAAAACCCCGTACAATCAGCCACATCTTAATTCAAATGAAAGATGTCAATGCGCCTACGGATGAAGAAGCTAAGAAATTTAATGATGTTAAAAAGGCACTCGCAGATGGCATGAGCTTTGAAGATGCTGCTGAAAAATATTCTGATGATAAGGCTTCAGCCACACAAAAAGGTTCATTGGGATTTATGGATGCTGACATAAACTATGATCCTAGCTTCTTAAAAGTCGCCCTAGAAACTGAAAAAGGCAAAACTTCTGATTGGGTTGATGGCACAAATGGTAAACATCTCATAATTGTTCATGATACCGATTTTGATGCTTTATTATCAAATGATGACTTCATCTTTGCTCTTGCAAATTACAACCGAAGCATCACATTCAATACAATCAATCTTGCATCAGAATCAATGGACGTCAAGTTCAATGATGAAAATCTAGAAAAAGAATTAAAAGCTTATATGGGAATTGAGGGTTCAAACTAATGAAAAAACTAATTGGATTATTCAGCGTATTGTTACTCTTGGCGTCATGTGGTTCAAACCCAAGCGCTAACCTGTCAAGCAATGATGTTATCTTCGAAATGGATGGCAAACAAGTCAAACAAAATGAACTGTTCACTATCATGAAAGCAAGTGATGGTGGAAACACTGCACTGAAATTAGCAAGTCAAAAACTTTCTGAATCAGTAGAAGATTCGTTGATACAAACAGAACTGAATCTTATGATCACAAGTCAAAAAGAAGATTTGGGAGATAAATTTTTATCAGAAATTAATTCCCTTGGATTTGATTCTGAAGAAGATTACATCAACAGAAGTTTAAAACCATACTTAAAATCTAAATATTTGATTGAAACGAAACTTAATGAGGAATATACAAAATTTGCAAGTCAGTATATCCCAAAAGAAGCGAAAATTCTTAAACTTACAGATAAAGAAAAAGCAAATGAAGCAACAGAAAAATTAAAAAATGGTGAATCATTTGATGATATTGCCAAAGAATACCAAGAAAATACAGCATTCACTGGACAAGCAGAAATCTACTTCATTGAGGGATCTAAATTACCAGCAGTTATTGTTGACTTTATCAAAGGACAAAATGCGCCTGCAACAAGTGAAGTCTTAATTACTTCTGGCGAAGAAGCACAATACTTCTTAGTTGAAGTAGTTGAACCAGATGCAACAAAATTACAAGAAAAAGCAGTTGATCGTGCATTGAATGTCAGCGAAATTACTCAAAAGTACATTGCAACAATTCATAAAGAACATGGTTTTAAAATTTATGATCAAAATCTTTACAATGCACTTCAAGAACAGTATGCTGATTACTTAGCAAACTAAAATAAATAATTAAAAAACCAAATTCCGTATCTAGAATTTGGTTTTTTTTATCCATTTGAGTATTATTAATTTTATGAGGATGATAATTATGTATCGAGATAATATGACTTGTATATATATACACATATATATATACTAAAACTAGGAATGGAGTGATTCTATGCTAGAGTATATTTTAGATTTTATCGTTTTTCTATTTGGAGAAAAAATGGAAAATAGAATTGAAAATAGTGATATTGAGAAGGTCAAGAAGATAATCCTAACTATTATATTGATTTTAGCGACCTTAGTTTTTTACTTTATAACCTCCTGGTTGTTAATGAATAGATAAAAAAGCAGCACGCCATTTTTAAAATGGCGTGCTGCTTTTAATTATATA
>CBDUDQ010000110.1:0-3127 GCA_965365985.1 uncultured Erysipelothrix sp.
TTAAATTTCTTGCCACCACCGTCGTAGTAACGAGAAAACATTTCATAATACTCTAAACGCAAGCTTTGAATTCCAACAATGAGGCCTTCTAAAGCAATTACAATGATATTACCAATAATCATGACAATGATTCCGTATGATCCTGTCATTTTATTAAGAGTCATGACCACCGTCATCATCCCAGCATGAGATAAGACAAAGCCCCCCACTCTAAGGAAACTCATTGTATTCGTAACAAAACTTAAGACAACTTCAATTAATTCGAAAATTCCTTCTGTTAAATATGAACCCCAACCCTCTTCAGGATTGACATGCTTTTTATGCATGATATTTCGTAGGGGTTCGTGAAACAAGATCACTGCCATCGGAATGACAATAAACAAGACTATGGTAAAGACATTCATGATTTGAATATCAAACATCATACTCAATGTTAAAGCTGCCATCACAAAGCCATACAAGACAAATCCTGCCAAGCCGTTTTGTGAAAGCAATGCTTTTGGATAGTCTTTCTTTTTAAGACTCAATACAATATTTAATCCAATGGACATTAATATTAATACCACACCCATACCCACAGCACTGATAAGCAATGTCATGGTAAAGTCACTGGAAGCAACTTCTAAAGGTAATCCCAGTGGTTTAAGCAGTGGCAATAAGAACGTTTCGTTTCCAAAGAACGAACCATAAATGGTTCCAAAGAACATTGAAAACAAACCAATTCTAAACGCGACCGCACCCAGCTGCATGTCTTTTTTCTTTTCTAAGAATAGACCCAGGAGTGCGATAACAAGCCCTTGCCCCAAGTCACCAAACATGAGACCAAAAAGCAACGAATACGTCACCGCAAAGAATGCGGTTGGATCAAAGTCACCATATTTTGGTAAACCATACATTTCAATGAAAATTGAAAAAGGTCTTGAGAACCAACCATTCTTAAGTTTGGTTGGGGGTAATAAATTGAGTTCTGCATCCGCAGGATAATCATTTACCTTAATTTCTTCACTGAACTTACTTTTAAAAGTGTCAAGATATTCTTCTCTAACAAATCCTACGATCAGCGCTTGTTCACCATAAAGACCAACATACTTTAAGAACGCTTCTTGTTTACTTTGTTTTTTAACAAATCCGTATACATGATCCAAAAGCTCGTAAGCTTCATGGTTAAGTAAATCTTCGTTAACAATAGGGATTCCAATTGATTCAAAGTAAAGTGAATCTAAAATTTTTAATATTTTAGGATCATCTTCGTTCATTGAAATTGCTGCAATCCATGCATATTGTTTATTTCGGTGAAGTTGTGTAAAGACAAAGCGCTCATCCGCATGCAATAGCAATTTTGATAAAGACTGAATTGGCACTCGACCAAATCGTAAAGAAACAAATCCTTCGTCCAAATTTTCAATAGGGTATTCTTTTAATATTTTAAGTGCGGTTTTATCATCCGCATCCAGAGTTGAACCCGATTGATGAGAATGCAGTGTGTTGTATCTCTTTTCCGCTTCACTGATAGCAGATTCTATTTCTTCTAAATTGTATTCTCTGTTAAATTCATCATCCAAGTGCAAATCTAAATCTGCCATAATGCGTTCGCAACGACTTAGAAATGATTGGTAAATCCGATCACTTGGATAGATCAATCCACCATTATCTTCGTTTGTAACATGACTTGCAAGTTCAGGATGGAAATGTTCTGTACCCAATACTTGTTCGATCATCTTTAAAACGTGATCCGGCTTGCTCGATATTCCCAGCAAACGCATTTTTTCTACTGCCAAACAAAACACCTCCTATATTATTAATAATTCAACGACTTCTGCAGATGGCAATTTATATCTTGCACCTTCTACGACATCCACAATGTTTTGAATTTCAATTTCTAATAAGTGCATGTAAGAAAATAAAACGACATTCGGTTTTTGCGATTGCCTCATTTTTCTACTCAGCACTTTAAATAAAATCTTTGATACAAAGAATTCAATGTTTTGATCCAGATTAAATTCAACAAAACGACCATAGTACGAATTGTTTAAATCAGCAATCATTTCATCTATTGAACTTTTATCAATCCATTTGAAGAGTTTTTCTTTTGGAATATGAAGGAATGGCCCACTTTTCAAACCATTCAAGGCTTCATAGCTTTCTGGATAGTATTTTTTTAGTCTGAATATCAATTCGATATTTTCAAGTTCCAAACTCATCTTAAACAAGTCAGAGACTTCTTGATATTTTCCCACTTCTATCATTGATAAAATATTAACCTTATAAGCCCGTCGCAATTTATCTTCTATCTCACCCAAATTAGGTGATTCACTTAGAAGTGATGACATTGCGTTTTTATAGTGAGTGTGTTCTACCAATTTATAAATGGCTTCAAATGATTCTGCTTCCAAGAGTTTGTTTAAATCAAACACCATTAATTCATCTAAGTCCAACATGAACTGACCTAAAAAGGTTTTACTTTTTGTTTCAATGGCATGTAAGGCATAAATTAAATGTTTGATTTCTAAATCTTGAATGTAAAATTGATAAAATTGATGTTTATCAACTTTCATGTAGCGCATCAATGTATTGAATTCATAATGGGCTTGCAAACGAATTCGCTGCTCTAAGAACTCTCTATGAACCGACTTATCATTAATATCTTCTAAAACTTTATGATAGCGTGTTTCATTTTTTAGTATTGCGGCAATGCTAGGGACTTCGTGGGTTTCTAACATTCGGACAAAATCACTTAAAACTAAATGCTGAGAAAAAAGAGACCTTGCTTTCGAAACCATTGCTTGATCATTGGCCATGTTCAAACACAATTTTCTTTAATAAGTCTGCGCGCATCTCTGAAGACTTGAGCAGAAACTCTTTTTCAAATGCTTCTTTTTCTTTTTCTAAGACTGACGCTTGTTGCGTTTTTAAAGCATTTAAAGTAGTTTCACTTTCTTCAGAAATTTCTTTTTCAAAGTTATTTACTTTAAGAAGATGGGCTTCATCCATCTCTAGTTTCTTTTCATTTATAATTTTTCTGTTTTCTAAACTAGAAATTTTATTCTTATCAATATGCGTTTGAGCTTCTTGATTGGCTTTTAAAACATCTAAAAATAAATCATCCATGTTAACCCCTCCTACTCCC
>CBDUDQ010000111.1:0-3118 GCA_965365985.1 uncultured Erysipelothrix sp.
CTCTTCTTCTTCTTCTTCTTCTACTACTACAAAATATCAACAAACAATGTGCTAGGATATAAATAGAGTGCAAAGCGCACAAGGGGGATGGATATGAAAAAATATGTAGAAGCGTTTACAGTAATTGTCTTAATACCACTAATTTTTGGTTTAATTGTTGGCAGTCCTTATATACCGTATATCGTGCATGGCAATGTAATTTATGTTTCGGCTTCTATTGCAGGACTTGTTTATTATTTGAGTGTTCATTTTGGTAATGCTAAGGAAGATAAAAATAAATAATATTTGAATTTTTTTTTAAAGACACCTAATCTGTGGATGGGTGTCTTTTATATTTTCTTAAGTAATGGATAATTATCTAACAATGATAAAAAGATGATAAAATAGACTCAGTAAAATAACATAAGAGATTAATTTAAAAATAAGGAGGCATTATGGAACAATCTGTGATTTCAATTAAGAAAATATCAAAAGACTACAAAGGAGTTTTGGCAATTGATGCGGTTTCTCTTGATTTGAATCAAGGAGAAATATTTGGTTTTATCGGACCTAATGGTGCGGGTAAGAGTACGACCATTAAAGTTTTGCTTAATTATATTTTAGCTGATTCAGGAACTGCTGAGGTATCTGGTTTTG
This sequence comes from uncultured Erysipelothrix sp., assembly GCA_965365985.1. Classification (GTDB taxonomy): domain Bacteria; phylum Bacillota_I; class Bacilli_A; order Erysipelotrichales; family Erysipelotrichaceae; genus Erysipelothrix. Next base: position 637 of record CBDUDQ010000111.1, read on the forward strand.
ATAGTGTTTCAGATAACAAGGAAATTAAGAAACGTGTGGGTTATGTATCAAGTGAAGTGAATTTCTATCCTGAAATGAGTGCGCTTGAGATTATTAAACTTTCGATGCGTTTGCACGATATAAAAGAAGAAACGGAATTGAATCGATTGCTTGATTTATTTTTAATTGAGAAGAATAAGAAGATTAAAAATATGTCGCTGGGTAATAAGAAAAAAGTTGGCATTGTGAGTGCCTTGGTCTTGAATACCCCTATTCTAATTTTAGATGAACCGACCAATGGTTTGGATCCGCTCATGCAAAATGTTTTATTCAAAGAATTAAAAAGACGCGCATCTTTAGGGCATACGATATTTGTTTCCAGTCATAACTTAAAAGAAGTTCAAGATCATTGTGATCGTGTGGCTTTTATTAAAGGTGGTAAGATCATTCAAATTGTTAAGATGAGTGAAACTCTGACTGAGGGGAAATATGTTCGAGTTAGAGGGGAAGTTCAAAAGCTTCTTAAATTAGATAAACATATTTTGATGGAGAGAGAAAATGAAATGTCCTTTATTTTTAAAGGAGAAATTTCATTGTTGATTTCTACTTTGTCTCATATGAGTGTGGATAATTTAATCATTGAAAATCTATCGCTGGAGCATCAATTCCTGGGCTATTATAACGAAGGAGAACAATCATGACAAAACTACAATTAAAACTGAATAAAAAATCGGCTCTTGTCTGGGCAGCTATTTTGGGATTATTTATTGTTTTATTCATGGCTGTATTTCCAAGTATGGCTAATGAGAGCATGCAAAAATTGGTTGACGCAAAATTAGAAGGATTACCTCCTGCACTTTTAAGTTTGATTGGTTTTGATACCATTCCTGATTTTACCGATATAACTGTGTTTTATGCTTATATCATGCAATACATGAACATTGCTTTGGTAATCTATGCATTATCTTTGGGATTGAGTAGTTTCTTACAGGAAGAAACAGATAAGACCATTGAATTTTTGTTTGCTCAACCGATCAGCCGTAAAGAACTCATTCTTAATAAATTCATGGCGAATGCAATCACAACTTTTCTTGTTGTGAGCGTCATTGTTTTAGGCAGTATACTGAGTTTCTATTTATTTAAACCTGAGGACATTTTATTGATGAGTTTAATTGAAGAAAGTAAATTTGTTTTTGTTTCTTATTATTTGTTGGCTTTTATTTTCTTAATTTTGGGTTCTGGTTTATCTCTTTTATTAAAACCGGGAACTAAGGTCAGTGGTGTTTCTATGGGCTTGGTTTTCTCTACTTATTTTATTGGAATTATGGCAATGATGAGTGAACTATTGGCTCCGCTGAAATCAATTTCGATTTTGCATGCTTTATTTCCTTCTGAAGTCTATTCTAATAAGGTGAATGGAAATTCTGTGATGGCTTGGGGAATCTTGGCTTTAATCGTATTTGTATTTGGATTATTAAGATTCATGAAACGCGACATAGAAGTTTAATATGGATAAGGGTCTGTGCTTTACCTTTTTCTTTAAAGTCATGGTGTCTTTGTTTTGAGATGGTATAATGTATGAACAATAGAAAAGAGTTGGTAAAATGATCGAATTAAAAAATGAAAATTTAATAATTAAAATTGATCCTTTTGGCGCTGAGCTAAGAAGTGTCTATAGTGTGACTCGGGGACGTGAAATGTTGTGGTCTGGCGATGATGCTTGGTGGGATCGTGTTTCTCCAGTCTTATTTCCAATCGTTGGAAAGCTTTGGGAAGATAAGTATGAATATGACGGAAAGTCTTATTCAATGGGACAACATGGTTTCTTAAGAGATCAAACATTTGAAGTGATTGATCAAAGTGATCATTCTGTTAAATTATCTTTTTCTTATACTGAAGAAACTTTAGCAATTTACCCATTTAAGTTCGAAGTTCAAATAACTTATAATCTTGATGGTAACAGGGTCGATGTCATATGGACTGTGATTAATCTAGAAGAAACTGAAATGCTATATGCCATTGGTGCACATCCAGGATTTGCCTTAGAGGAAGATGTTTTTCATACAATTGAAATTGAACAAACAGGTCCTTCTAAAAAAGTGCTTTTGAATGGTTCTAAAGTTTCTGGCTTTGAGGATGCAATCCTTGAGACCATTAATGTTAACCTAGAAACCTTAAAAGATACTACTTTAATTTATAGTAATGTGCATGCCATGACTTTACATAATCATGATGATGGTACGCGAGTTCGTGTGTCTGCGTCTGATTTTGATTACATGGCTGTGTGGTCACCATCTAAAGAGGATGTTATGGCTCCATTTGTTTGTATTGAGCCATGGCTTGGTTTGCCAGATGAAGTGAATGGTTACGAAAATTTAAATTCTAAATTAGATATTAAGAAATTGGGATCAAAAGAGACAAGTGTTGATACTTACTCTATGGAGTTCCTATGAAAAATAAATTAATTCAGTTCATGAGAGGGCGCTATGGCGTTGACTTACTC
>CBDUDQ010000112.1:0-3016 GCA_965365985.1 uncultured Erysipelothrix sp.
AAAGCAATTGTCTTGGATCGCGGTAGCGCAATTCAAGGTTCAAAAATAGATTTATTTGCTGGATCAGAATCCAACATGTTAATCGGTGGCAGTACAGGAAATGCGAAAGCAACCATTCTATCAATGAATTCACGCACTAAGACCAACGGTTCTTACAATTGTGGCGTTTAAACCCATCCTAGATGGGTTTTTTTATTTATTTGAGCCAGCTTAGGTGATATAATATTGCTATGAACAAACTAAAAATAAAAGAAGTAATCGTAGTTGAAGGCAAACATGATTTAGAAAAAATAAAACAATCCATCAATGCTGATGTTATTTATTCTAATGGTTTGCATATTTCTAAGTCTTTCTTAGCGCTGTGTAAAAAGTTTAATGAGGCTCAAGGCATCATTATTTTCACAGACCCCGATGGACCTGGTGAAATGATTCGAAAAAAGATTATGAATTATGTGGGAGATTGTAAGCACGCAAGTTTGAACGTCATCCAAAGCAAGAAAAAACAAAAGGTCGGTATAGAACATGCCGACGCACAAGACATTGTCGACGCGCTTAGTAAAGCAGCTGAGTTTGTTGAAGGTCAAGAATCCATCACCCAAGCAGAATTCATTGATTTGGGTTTGAGTGGCCAATCAGACAGTAGAGAACGACGCGCTTTAATTGCTGAAGCCTTCTTTTTCCCTTTAGCCAATGCAAAGACTTGTTTTAAATATCTGAATATGTTGAATATCAGTAAAGCGGATTGTGAAACAATCTTAGTAAGTGAGGAAATATGAAAACAATTGCAAATTACTCGGTGAGTATGGATTTATTAAAAAGGTATGAGCGACGTGCAAAGAAACATTTTGGACAAAACTTTATCATTGACCCATCGGTGGTTAAAAACATTGCTGAACACAGTGGCAGCGGCGGGACTGTATTAGAGATCGGTCCAGGCTTGGGCGCACTCACTCAACAGCTTTCTTTTTGCTATGACAAAGTGATTGCGTATGAGATTGATGAACACATGGTCGAGATTCTTAAAGAAAGTTTGGCAGATGTGGATAATGTTGATGTCAGACTCGAAGATTTCTTAAAAGCAGATCTCAGCGATCTTACTGAAGAGATGAGTGTTTGTGCCAACTTACCTTATTACATCACAACGCCAATTTTATTTAAATTAATGACATTAAATGTTAAAAAAATGACATTAATGGTTCAAAAAGAAATAGGAACACGATTGGGTGCGCATTCTAAAACAAAAGATTATTCATCTCTCAGTATCATGATGCAATATTATTTTGATATTAAAACTGTGATGAAGGTTTCTAAAGAATCGTTTTCTCCAAGACCCAATGTTGAATCAATCATCATTCAACTGACTCCAAAAAAACAGTCCATGCCCTATGACGAGCATGAATTTTTTGAGTTTGTCAGGTCATGCTTCCAATTCAGAAGAAAAACTTTAGTTAATAACTTAAAAACTTTAGAATTGGATTTAGATTATGCATCAATATTACAGTCAATCAATTTGGATCCATCCATTAGGGCAGATTATTTAGAATTCAGTGATTACCTTAATCTGTATGGCGCCATCTATGCGTAGGAAGGCGTACGCTAAAATAACTTTATACCTCCATGCCGAAAAAAAAGAAGAAACTGGGCTGCATTTTAAGAATGTCATTGTTCCCATAGATTTGTTTGATATGGTTTATTTAGAAGTGAATGACACCATGCACATCGAAACAGACAAAAAGTATCTTCCCAATGATAAAAGAAATACCGTTTATAAAACAATCAATATCATGAAACATACGTATAAGATTAAAGATAATTTCAAAGTTCGGATTATAAAAAACATCCCTGCCCAATCAGGTTTAGGTGGGGGTAGTGCGGACGCTGCGGCGGTCATTCATATGCTCAATGAATCTTACAATTTAAACATGACCGAGCAGGAATTACTTTCCATGGCTTCTAGGATAGACGAGGACACACCGTACTGCCTATTTAACAAGCCTTCGCTGGTACAAGGGTCAGGAAACGTCATTGAGCCCATAGCGTTCGACATGGACCTATATTATGTAATGGTGAAACCGCCATTCGGAACCAGTACTAAATCGTTTCTAAAACGATTTGTAAGTGAAGAGAAAGACAACGATAAGATGGACACTCTTATAAACGCCATGAAGCAATCTGATTATAAGGGAATCCATGAAAACACACACAATGATTTCCAACAAACAGTTGTCAAAAAGAACAGTCAACTCAAGAAAGTGATTCAACGTCTGGAGACCCTTGGATTAAAAGGGGTTTGTATGACTGGGAGTGGCACTTGTATTTACGGTTTAACAGACAGTAAAAAAGAAGCAATAAAAATTTATGAAAAAATAGTATTTGATTATCCATTTGTTAAATATGGACAGATACAGAAATGACTTTATGATAAAATAAAAACCAAAAGGAGGTTTTCTCTTATGAATTATGCAATCGTATTGGCTGCCGGTGAATCTACCCGCATGCTAACCAAAAAGAACAAAGTAATGCACGAAATCCTGAACAAACCAATAATTGGCCACTTGGTCGATACACTTCGAAAAGTAGAAGTTGATGAATTGGTGGTTGTGACTGGATATCAAAATAAAGAAATTGAGAATTATCTTGGAGATAAAGTAGAATATGCTTTCCAAGAAGACAGACAAGGGACTGCTAATGCTGTGGCTCAAGTAAGTCAGCTTAAAGGAAAAGAAGGTTCAACCTTATTGGTCCTAGGAGACTGTGCACAGATTCAACCCGAATCAATAAAAAATATATTTGAGTCCCATAAGGGCCATGACTTAACTTTAGTCAGTGCAAAAGTAAGCAATCCTGGAACTTATCGTCGTATTGTACGTGATAACCAAGGGAATGTGGATCATATTGCCGATTATCGCAACTTGAGTGAAGCTGAACAAAACATCACAGAAATATCATTGGGTGTTTACTGCTTCTCTAACGAACTTTTATTTAAGTATCTTCCAGAAATACAAGATGATCATTC
>CBDUDQ010000113.1:0-2965 GCA_965365985.1 uncultured Erysipelothrix sp.
TTAGGAGTTCAAATATGAACCAAATAGATAAAAATTTAAAAAAGACTGACACACTTGTATACGCACTTGGCGGATTGGGTGAAGTTGGTAAGAATATGTACGTCCTCGAACACGATGACGAAATCGTTATTATAGACTCAGGTGTTATGTTCCCAGAAGACAACCTTTTAGGTGTTGACTACGTAATTCCGGATTATACACATTTAATCCAAAACCAAAAGAAAGTAAAAGCTTTAATCATCACTCACGGTCACGAAGACCATATTGGTGGAATTCCTTTCTTATTACAAAAAGTCCATATTGAAAATATATATGCACCTCTTTTTGCTAAAGCTTTGATTGAAAGAAAATTGGAAGAACGTAAAATTCGTACAAAACATCCAATTCATATCATCAACTCAGACTCAAGTGTTAACACAAAGCATTTCGTATTTGGATTCTTTAATGTTGTTCACTCGATTCCTGATGCATTGGGGGTATTAATCAATACACCTAATGGTCGTGTTGTTCATACTGGAGACTTTAAGTTTGACTTAACACCTGTAGGTACAAACCCTGATTATCAAATCATGTCTTACATGGGACAAATTGGTGTCACACTCTTATTGTCTGACTCAACCAACGCTGAAGTAAACGGCTTCTCAATTTCTGAAAAAGAAGTTGCGCGCTCAATCAATCAAATATTTAAAAAAACTGATGGTCGTTTAATCTTAGCGACCTTTGCATCAAACGTATATCGAGTTCAACAAATTATTGAGGCAGCAATTGCAGATGGAAGAAAAATTGCCATCTTTGGTCGTTCAATGGATAACGTAGTAACCATCGCAAGAAAGCTTGGACATATCAAAGCTTCTGACAAGCATTTTGTGAAGGCACACCAACTCAACCGTCTACCAGCTAACCAACAATGCATCATCTGTACTGGATCTCAAGGTGAGCCTTTGGCAGCCTTAAGTAGAATCGCAAATGGAACTCACAGACAAATATCAATTATCCCTGGAGATACCGTAGTATTCTCTTCAAGTCCAATTCCTGGTAACCAACAATCTGTATCAGCGGTAGTTAATCAATTGACCCGACGTGGTGCTAATGTACTAACCAATTCCCCTTTGAACTCATTGCATACAACTGGACACGCTTCTAAAGAAGAGCAAGCCTTGATGTTACAACTGATTAAGCCTAAATACTTTATGCCAATTCATGGTGAGTATAAAATGCTTAAAGCTCATAGACAAACAGGTATTGAAACTGGTGTTCCACCAGAAAACATCTTCATTTGTGCAAACGGTGATGTTGTCGCGATTCGCGATGGTGTTGTATTCAATCCTGAAATTCGTTTCCAAGCCGACGATATTTATGTTGACGGTAAAGACTCAAGTGGATTATCAACTGCAGTATTAAAAGACAGAAAAATTTTAGCAGATTCTGGAATGGTATCCGTTATTGTTACCATTGACTCAAGAACGAATAAAATATTATGTAAACCAAATATTGTAAGCCGTGGATTTGTTTTCATTAAAGAAAATCAAACACTACTAAAAGAAGCTGAAATGATCGTTTATGAAGCACTTAAAAAACGTATGGAACGTAAAGTAACATTTGGTGATATTAAAAATACCATTCGTGGATCACTAGAACCTTTCTTATATAAAAATACACAAAGAAATCCATTGGTTATTCCAGTTATTTTGAATCAAAAGGAAGCCAACAAAAAGCCTACTAAATCATGAGCCGAAAACGGATCATCCTAACGATTGGGTCTATATTGCTCATCTCAACAGTACTTTACTTTGAGATGAGTCGATTTGCACCCAATCGTTTTATTGTTAAATCTCATATCGTTGAATCACAAAAGATCCCTTCTGATATGAATAACACAAGTTTTGTTTATATAAGTGATGTTGGTGGAGACATGAAAAACTTTAATAAAGCGATCAAGCACATCCACAATCTTAAACCAGATTTAATTCTTTTTAGTGGCAATCTTTTTAATCATGAAACTAGTGATGAAGAAAAAACGATAATATTAGATTCTTTACACGAACTAAAAGCCCCTTTGGGTAAATTTGCACTGATTTCAATCAGTGGTAATGAGCCCCAGATGCACGCTTTAAATCAAGCAGACTTTACTGTGTTGAATAATAACAGTATTTTGATTTCAAAAACATCGAAGAATCCCATTGAAATAAATTTCTATGGAGATGACTCTACAAGTGTCTTTGAAAACAGTGATGCCAATTATGTTGTTTCAATTATAGAAGACAGTGAAACCATCAAATCACTCAGCAATCCTAATTTTGACTTATTGCTTAGTGGTAATGATACGAATGATATTAATTTACCTTTTCTTAATCAAAGTGTAAAAGCCAATAATATATTCATTAATAAAGGTATCGGAAGTCCTTCATATCGCTTATTTTCTAATCCAGAATTAATTCTTATTACATTAAAAAGCCTTCAATAGAAGGCTTTTATTATATAAAGGAGTCATTATGAATCATAAAAGTCTCACACATCAATGGATTTTGAAATTTAAACCCCTTAATCTCACGGTAGATATGACAGCTGGAAATGGTTACGATACTTTGTTTTTAGCGCAGCACTCTGCGCAGGTTATTGCGATTGACATTCAAGACACAGCCATAGAAAATACGAAAATAAGATGTCAAAACTTTAAAAATATAGAATATATTATATCTGATCATAAAATTGTAGACATACCAAAAAGAATTACGGGTCTTATGTATAACTTGGGTTATTTACCCGGCAGTGATAAAGTAATCATTACAAATGGAAATTCTACAATTGCCTCTTTGAATAAACTTATAAACCAAACTGAAAAATTCATTACACTGGCTTGCTATAGGAAGCATCCTGGAGGCCAAGAAGAATACCTTGCTGTTAAAGAATGGGTTGAATCTTTATCTCACCCTTATGAAATACTAGAATATGAAACCGATTTATC
>CBDUDQ010000114.1:0-2943 GCA_965365985.1 uncultured Erysipelothrix sp.
TATCTTATTCTTGCTATTGGATGAGACCGACAAATCAATATCATTTATATGACAGTGAATTATTTTTGATAGGTTTATACCGTCAATTTATTACATATAATTGTAAAATTCTAAAGGTGCCTTTTCTTTATGTAACCGCTTACGTATGTTATATTTAACCCACTAAGCAATCAAAGGGGGAGTTTATATGATTGCATCTGTACGAGCAAAGAACTTCAAATGTTATGAGTCACTCTACTTTAACTTACGAAACAAACGAAGCTCAATAAAAGACCAAGTTTTTATCTTTGGTGACAGTGCCACAGGAAAATCCAGTATTGTCAGTTTATTTTCTTTTCTAATGCGTTCTACCACAGCGATGGTATACGATAATATGAAAGAGGATAGAAAAGATTTTGAATACGAAGCGTATAGTTTGCGTGATGAAATAAAAGAACACGCACGCATTGGGGCCATTATGCCCACCACGCTTGAATACGAATTTGAACTGAAAAATAAAATTTATTTCTATGAAATTCGTTTCTATAAACACCGAATCTTATATGAATCCCTTTATGTACGCCAAAGAAAAAATGATGAGTATGTTTTTAAAATCAGTGGGCACCGTTTGAACCTCAATGACAAGTTCTTTAGGCCTGAGGCCATAATGCATATTATGGCCAATATCGAGAACATTGAACAACGCTACTCTTTTTTATCTTATCTCTATGCTTTAGAGAAAGAAAAAAAAGTAAAACTTTATTACAATAAAACAAACACCATTTTGAATGATTTCATTTCTTCTTTACATATATCCTCAGAGAACTTCGATCACCATAAATATTATCGTTATGCTTTAGGTGAAGATTTCAATTTTGATAAGGGTGCTGTCAGCCCTAAAATGTTCAGAGTCCTTACCTTGGCCATGCCAACACTGAACGCCATCATGAAAGACCTGTTTCCCTATACTGATCACTTTGCTTTAGAAGTAGTCTCACAGGATAAGAGATTAATTCACTATGAGACCAAAATATATAAAAAATATGAGGGTAAAATCATTAATGTTCCGTATAATCTTGTGCCTTCAAGCATACGCATTATATTTCAATCTTTAAATGTGGTCATTCATGCCTACTTTGGTAAGACTGTCATCATTGATGATTTTGCCGATACCATCAGTCCATTTCTATTTGATAAGATTTATCATGAATATCTTTCAAAAGCAAAATCCCAAGTCATCTTGTGCAAAAACTCTGGACACATCATCTCATCACTCGAAGCCAAACAAGTTTATATCACATCATTCGAAAACCATAAACACGTTTTGAACTGCGTAGACGCACTTGAATCCGTTCAAAAGAATAACAACATTCTCAAACGATACCTAGAAGGTCGTTATGGTAAAATGGAGAGAACCTACTCAGGAGAATTGAACCATATACTGGAAGACTTAAATAAGGAACTGGATCCAAAAATTACGAAAGACTTTAGCTAAAACAATCCAAATTTCTTGATTTTCATTGACTTAGCCCTATGTTGATAACAGGAAAATTCCTAGAGAACCATCATTTTAAAATGGTTCCCTTTTTTTTATTAATTCACACAAATAATATTTTCTTTTAGTTAATACCTCCACTAAACAATGATTATGTTTGCATGATGTCATTTTATCTATGTTCTATAAGGGATAAAGCCCTTATAATTGTGTAAAAGTAAAAAGAGCCATAGGCTATCCCATTTGCTATAATGAATTTGTACAAACATTAGCAGAAAGGGTTTATCCTATGACTCAAATTCATTTTACTTTAGATTCAAACGAACTTCAAGAACTGATTTCAAACTCAGGGGCGGATCAAGCATCTGTATTAATACTGACAAAATTATTTAACACACTGATGGAAAAACAAAGAGACGAGTATTGTCAGGTGGAGTCCTATGAAAGAACTGAAAATCGTGTATCCCAAAGAAATGGTTATTATGAGCGCGCTCTTACAACCAGAGTCGGGACTCTTAATTTGTTGGTTCCTAGAACCAGAGATGGTAAGTTTTCTACTGACATGTTTGAAAGATATCAACGAAACGAAAAGGCTTTGGTTTCTGCTATGCTTGAAATGTACGTTACAGGTGTTTCAACCAGAAAAGTAGGGACCATCGTTGAGACACTTTGTGGTAAGCATGTATCAAAATCATATGTTTCTTCAATTACGAAACTCTTGGATGATGAAGTCATCGCGTTTCAACAGCGCTCCATAGAGAAGAAGATACCTTACATGATGACAGACGTGCTCTACATAAAAGTGCGAGAAGACCATAGAGTGAAGTCAAAAGCGGTTCATATAGCGATTGGAGTAGATTCTAAGGGCTTTAAAAATGTTCTTGGATTCATGATAAGCAATTCAGAGAGTGAATCTTCATGGGCTTTATTTTATAACACGATGATTGATCGAGGTCTTAAAAACGTTGAAATGGTTATATCAGACGCACACCAAGGACAAGTCAACGCGATTCAAAAATGTTTCACCGAATCAGTGTGGCAAAGGTGCCAAATTCACTTCATTAGAAATGTTATGGATCGATTACCAAAGAAGAACACAGAAGATGTTCGCAGAGAACTTAAAGACTTATTTAGAATACACGATATTGAAGCAGCGCGTGTTAACAAGATAAAAATTTTAAATAAATTCGAAATAAAATATCCGAGCATGTGTGAATGTTTAGATTCCGGATTTGAAGATGCATTTCAATTCACTGCAACTGATAGCACTCGATATAACAGACTGAAGAGTACAAACTTATTAGAAAGATTAAACCAAGAAATAAGACGTCGTGAACGAGTAATAAGAATCTTCCCAAATGTTCAATCTGCAGAGAGATTGATTGGATCTATGCTGATTGATATAGATGAAGAATGGCAAAATTGTAATAAAAGATATATCGAATACACTCATTTAGAAACAACAGAAT
>CBDUDQ010000115.1:0-2934 GCA_965365985.1 uncultured Erysipelothrix sp.
CCTCATCACTTCATCAGAGTAAGTTGGAATCACTTAAAAAACTAAAAAAAAGTTATCTCAATGAAATGTTTCCAACAGAAAATGAATTATTGCCTGTCCGTAGATTTGAAGATTTTATTTCTAATTGGGAACAACGGAAGTTGGGGGAGATTTCAGGAAGGTACGACAATTTAAGGATACCCATAACTGCATCTAATAGAATACCAGGATCTATACCCTATTATGGTGCAAACGGAATACAAGATTATGTTGATGGTTTTACTCACAATGGAGAGTTTGTTTTAATTGCTGAAGATGGTGCGAATGATTTGAAAGATTATCCAGTCCAGTATGTCAATGGTAAGGTTTGGGTTAATAATCATGCTCATGTTATTCAAGCACTAAAAAGCATATCAGACAATAAGTTTTTAAAATATTCATTTAAAACTCTTAATATAGAACCGTATTTAGTAGGTGGAGGCCGAGCTAAGTTAAACGCAAATATAATGATGGACCTAATTATAAATACTCCGCCAATCAAGGAACAGGAAATAATTGGAAGGTTTTTTAAAGACATTGATAACCTTATCACTCTTCATCTGCGTAAACTGGAGAAATTGAAAAATATTAAAAAAGCATACCTTAATGAAATGCTTGTATAGAAAGGACGGAATCTTATGAGTGATGGAAAGAAGAATGCTTCAGAAAGTAATTTTCAGGAGAACTTCGTAAAAGAACTTAAAAAATATCAATGGAAAGCACCCGATTTTTTGAATGGAAACAAGCAATTGGTCACAGTTGATACTTTGTTGACTCATTGGAGAACTGAGCTCAATCGTATGAATGCGGATCAGCTGGAAGGTGTTGAATTGACTGACAATGAATTCAAACAAGTTCTGTCTAAGGTCTCTCAAATCAGTAACAGTTATGAAGCAGCAAAGATCCTTGCAATTGAAGAATCAAAGGGTAAGATTGATGGAATTTATCGTGATCGACATCCAAATGTAACGCGTGATCAAATTACTTTAACAATCTTTAAGAAAGCAGAAGTTCGTGGGGGTGATTCTAGTTATAGAATTGCTCGTGAAGTGGTGAGTTCAAATGGCAATCGTTTTGATATTGTCTTATTGATTAACGGGCTTCCTTTGATTAACATTGAACAAAAAAGAACTGATAAATCTCTTGAGGAGGCGTATGGTCAGTTTAAACGATATTATCGTGATGGTGAGTATATGAATAACTTTATGGCTTTCTCTCAAATGATGGTTATTTCCTCTGAGATTGAAACCAGATACTTTGCGACTCCTAAATCAATAAATGAATTTAATCCTGCTTTTGTTTTTCATTGGTCTGATAGGGATAACAATCCAATTACAAATTGGCGAAAAGTTATTGAACATTTCTTAATGATTCCTATGTCTCATCAGATGGTAGGTGACTACTTGGTGATTGATGAAGCTAAGGATGAAGAGAACAGACGCCATATGTTGTTAAGACCATATCAAGTGTATGCACTTCAAGCAGTTGAGCGTGCTGCATTTGGTTGGGATAACGATGGGGTGCCTCATGGTGGTTTTGTTTGGCATACAACGGGTTCTGGTAAGACGATTACCAGTTTTAAAACTGCACTGTTCCTATCTACTAGAGGTGGATTCGATAAAATAGTTTTTTTGGTTGACAGACGTGAACTTGATAATCGTACCAGTGAGAACTTTAAAGCCTATGCGGCGTATGAGTCCGTTTCTGTTGATGATACAAAACACACTTATCATCTCAGAAAAGAATTAAAGTCTGCTAAGCGCGGTATTGTAGTCACTACCACATTTAAATTAAATTATTTACTTACCGAAATGATTGAAGCTCAGGACAGCAGTCTTGCTGATAAGAAGATTGTCTTTATCATCGACGAAGCTCACCGAACTACTATGGGACAAATGATGGGTACGATCAAAACATTCTTTAAAAAGAATGGATTATTTTATGGATTCACAGGTACGCCTTTGTTTGAAGAAAATAACATTACTGGAAAAATAAATGAAATCAGTGAAGTAATTGATACAACAGAGAAGTTGTTTGGTCCTAAATTACATCAATATACAATTGATGAGGCCATTTCAGATGGGAACGTTTTGGGTTTTCATGTTGACTACATCAATACTGGTGAATATGAGAGCTATGAAAGTTTGAGAGACCAACTTGAAGCAAAACTAATTTCCGAACAACCGGGTCTTGATGAAAGAGAAGTTCAAAGATTGATTTTAAGTTGGAGTAAACCAGAATTAGAAAAACAAGCATTGATCAAAGGAATATTAAAATATCAAGATGCCACACACATACCTCGAGTGATTGAAGAGATTCTAAGAAATTGGGATAAACAATCTCAAGATAAGGAATTTAATGCCATTTTAACTGTCGCATATAAAAATAGAGTAATCGCATATTATAATGAGTTTAAAAGACAAATGGCATTAAATGGGCAAAACTTGAACATTGCTATGACATTCAGTTTTGGAAATGAAAATGACCCGGATAACATAGCACCTGAAGTTATTAGTAACATGTTTCAAGATTATTCACAGTTTACCGGCATAGAATTTAAAGCTGGAGACAAGAGATTTGGAGAAGACGCGTACTTTGAAGACATCATTGATCGAACGACCCGTGGGGGAAGTGGAAGAAACCCTAAGAATATAGATTTAGTGATTGTTGCGGAACAACTTTTAACAGGTTATGACTCAAAAAGGTTGAATACTCTCTATGTTGACCGCTCTTTAGAACTCCACGGACTCATTCAAGCTTATTCTCGTACCAATAGAGTATTTGGTAAGAATAAAGAATTTGGAACAGTTATAAACTTTCAATTGCCAGCACTTACAAAGCTTGCTGTTGAGAGGGCATTAGAACTTTATGGCAGTGGAGGAACCAGTAGTAAAGCTATTATGGAGCCGTACGGCA
>CBDUDQ010000116.1:0-2884 GCA_965365985.1 uncultured Erysipelothrix sp.
TCTTAGCCCAGTTTTGGTCTTGTCTTACTTTAAGACCGTATTCATCCCCTTGTATGATCAAACGGATTGTTTTTTCATCAAAGTTAAATTCTTTGACAAGATCAATTAAAGTATCACAATCATCCAAATAAACACCCTTACTGAAATACGCATTCAACAATACTTCTGCCACTTCATTTCCCTTGCCTTCTTCTTTAGCATACTGGAACAGCTTGTGTGCTTTAAATGTATTAGAAGGCTGAGCGATTTCAAAGTTGAAATCAAGTCCTACCTCTTTTGCCATTGCAATGATTGGTTTATGAGAATTTCTTGCTTGCAATGTATTTTGATTAAATTTATCTGCCATGATGTCAAAATATTTTCCACCTGGTTTTGCATTGCTATCAGAATCCAATTCATAAGACATCATTTCAACTTCAACGTCTTCGCCTAATTCTTTAATTGCTTGTTCGAGGTGTCGCTTTCCTATATAGCAAAACGGACACACAAAATCACTCCAAATTTGTACTTTCATTTTTTATTTTCTCTTTTCTATTTGTTTATCAAGCCATGTAACACAATCATGTAAGGCTTGATCTTTTTGGTATTCATTAAATACTTCATGTTTCATATTCGGGTAAGTGAGAAACTCTTTATCCACACTCTTCACATTATCAAACAACCATTGTCCAATTTTCACAGGAACAATCTTATCTTCTTGACCGTGGACAATAAGACATGGCAATTTATATTCACTGATATGATCAGCAATAAACTTCGGTGCTTTAATTGTAAATTCTTTCATAAATTGCGCACTTGCCTTTTTAATGACAAGTGGGTCTTCTTTATAGTCTTGGACCACTTTTGGATCACTGCAAATATCATTTCCGACCACATTTTTTATCATGTGATGGGGTCTTAATTTACTTAATCCTCTTAAGAACGGTGTCTTGATGCCTCTAACAGCTGGTAAGCTTTGAACAGCCGCACCCGATAATATCTGACCTTCAACTTTTTGAGGATAAGTCAGTGCATAAAGAACACTCACAAGAGAGCCCATACTGTGACCTAATATGTACAGTGGTTTATCTGGTTCTAGCGCTTTAGCATAATCGACAATGACATCACAATCAACGATAAAGTTTTTGTAATTATCATTTTCACCCAGTGGGTATTCACTTTGTCCATGACCCCTAAGATCGTATCGAACACAGGAATATCCGTTTTGATTTAAATATTCAACCAGATAATCATAGCGTGCAATGTGCTCAGCAAAGCCATGATTGATGACAATGATGGCTTTTGAGTTTTGAACTAAATTATCTTTGACCCTTAAATGATGTATGATTTTTTCCATTTTATATCACTCCCGCTACAAGATATTATCGCCTTAAAAAAAGAAAGCATCAAGGGATGTGCCCTTATGATGCTTTCTTAAGATTCATAAATTCTTTGTGTACACCTTCATTGATGCATGAGAAGAATTCTCCATCTTCATCAGAGAAGAAGATGCCATCTTGTACATCCCCAAAAGAGGAGTAACCCCCTACTGCACGAAGTACAATCGCTCCAGCAGCAACGTCCCATACTTTCAGGTTCTTTGAGATGTATACTTGGTTTCTGTTCGCTGCGACACCAACAAGTTCAATTGAAGCCGCACCCAAGTAACGATGGGCTACAAAGTTCTCTTTAAACTCAGCTGGATCTTCTTTGAACATTGAAAGACTGTTTAAATCACAGTTTACCAAACATTTTTTTAGCTTTGTGTTTTGATCAAGCATGGGCAGTGCTTTACCATTAAGATAAGCACCCTCACCCTCAATCCCCAAAAACAACTCATCTTTCATGACATCATAAACAATGCCAAAGACTGGTTTCTTTTTATGATAAAAACCCACTGACACGGCGAAGTTTTCTTTTTGATAGATGAAATTGGTTGTGCCATCAATAGGGTCAATGATCCATAGGTCATCGAGTCCTTCTGTAGCGATTAGTTTTTCTTCTGTAATGAAGTCTTGGTTTTCATATTGTTTGGTGATGCCATCAATGAGGAATCGTTCTGCACCCTTATCTGCGTTGGTTACGAAGTCGTTGTCTGCTGATTTGGTTTCTACTTGTAATTGAGTTTCCATAAGGTGTTTGATGTGCTCACCTGTTTGCTTGACTAATTCTACTGCGAATTCAATTTTATCTTTCATTTTTTTCTCCTTATAGTAATGATATTAATTCGTTTAAGATTATGCTGTTTGTTGATGCCATGAATAGTCTCTTATTATTATCAAAATAAACTTCATTTATTTTATCACCAAAGATGAATGTTCCGCCGACTGCTTCTAGAATGATGACTGCTGCTGCGATATCCCATACTGTGATGTTTGGAAAAACATAAGCGTTAAAATTACTTGATGCGATCATGGCTGTTTCAAGTGCCGCACTCCCCAGGAATCGGTGAGTTACGAACAGTGGTTTTAATTTTTCGCTTGTTTCTTTGAATAAATTTGGGTGATAGACGTCGCCGCTTAAGACAGAATCGCCTAAAAGTATGGTTTGGTCTAAGTTACTTAATGGGACATCGTTTAGGAAAGCACCGACCCCTTGTTCTCCTACATACATTTTGTCTCTCATGACATCGTAAACGATTCCGAAAACTGGTTTCTTTTTATGATAGAAAGCCAGAGATATACTGAAGTTTTCTTTTAAGAATATAAAGTTTGTCGTACCATCAATTGGGTCAATGATCCACAGGTCATCTCCTAGTATTTGTTCGACAGTATCTTCTTCTGTTAGGAAAGATTGCCCAGGAAATAATCCTTGAATCTTTTCTACTAAAAATTGTTCTGTTGCTTTGTCTACATTGGTTACAAGATCAGATTTTGATGTCTTTTCGCTGATTTCGACATGTTCT
>CBDUDQ010000117.1:0-2866 GCA_965365985.1 uncultured Erysipelothrix sp.
CTTGCAACAGTACCATCTTCAAGAAGTAAGATCATGTTAAATGCTGTAGCACTTGCATCGACGATGCGTCCTTGAGCGGTCAAAG
This sequence comes from uncultured Erysipelothrix sp., assembly GCA_965365985.1. Classification (GTDB taxonomy): domain Bacteria; phylum Bacillota_I; class Bacilli_A; order Erysipelotrichales; family Erysipelotrichaceae; genus Erysipelothrix. The sequence continues at coordinate 86 of CBDUDQ010000117.1, forward strand.
GAATGATATCCATACCTGTTGATAAAGTAGAACCCCAAGCATGAAGTTGATTTTTATCAGTTAGTACAGCAGAATATGAGTCACCAGCAAATACTTTTACCGGTTTTTGTAACATGAATAAACTAGAAATTTGTTGAGGTATTTCGCCTTGATTAAAATCATTGACACCCCAAGCAAATACTTTGCCATTATCAGTTAAGGCCAATGCATGTCGGTCACCCGTAGCAATATCAATAACTTTTAGGTCTTTCATTTCTTCGGGGAATTTTCTAATGTTATTGGCTTTTGATCCCCAGGCATAAAGGTCACCTTCGACATCAAGTCCAATAGCAAAGCTGATTCCAGATGAAATTTCTTCAATACCAGTTTTTTGTAATTTTTTAGGAACTTTTAAGTAACTGCGATTTGGGCTTAAGTTACGCATAACTGGCTCAGTCGCATATTTAGACATTGGAACAACTGTTGAACCAACCAAAATGACAAGTGTCATTAAGATGAATAGGAATAATCCTCCCATTGCCAAACGGTTTCTTCTAAAGTTTTTTATTGCTACTTTCCTTGGACTTAATATAACGCTGTCATCGAAGATTTCTTCTTTATTACGTCCGAAAGAAAACAACATTTTAAACATACTTCCAAAAGAGTTTAGGATTCTGGAAAACACTGATTTTTTATCGTTATTATTAGACATTTTAGTTTTCCCTCCTAATCCAGTTTGACGCGTGGATCAACCAACGCGTAACCAAGATCCATTAATAAGTTTGCCATTAAAGCAATGACCGAATAGAACATGTTCATGGCAAGCACAATCATGAAGTCACGGTTAACAATTGCCATTTGCAGAATATAACCAATACCATTCCATGCGAAGATCGATTCAGTAATCATTGATCCACCGAATACGGCAACCAAAGAACCTGCAACCAATGTAACAATCGGAATTAGAGCGTTTCTAAATGCGTGTCGATAGATAACTACCTTTGATGACAAGCCTTTAGAACGGGCTGTACGGATATAATCTTGATTCAATACGTCTATCATGGCGTTACGAACATAACGAGTTGTACTCGCCAAGTTACCAATGGCTAATGTAAGCACAGGTAAGACTAAGTGACGGCCATATCTAAACATGTAAGATAGTGTCCCTCCACCTTGTCGTGGCATACTCCCAATTGGCAAGATTCTTAATTTGATTGCAAATGTGAAAATTAGAATCATCGCGATAAAGAATGTCGGTACCGACAAACCAATTAAGGTAAATACCTGCCAGAAGTTATCGAAGTTTGATCCTCGCTTAACTGCAGAGCGAATACCCACTGGGATTGCAATCGCGAAAGATAACAATAGTGAGAAGATATTCAAGATAATTGAGTTTTTAAGTGGCTCTTTTATAACATCTGCAACTGGTTTTTTAAATTGTGTGGATTGACCCAAGTCACCTTGCATCAAACGCCCCATCCATTTCGTATATTGGACAGGCAATGGTCTATCATAGCCCAATTCGATGTATTTCGCATCATACCATTCCTGTATTTTTACAGGGTCTTTAATCCCTTGTGGGATCAGTGTTTGTATTACATCCCCAGGCATAGCCTTGTTTAGGCCAAAAAGTAGCACCGATATGATTAGGGCTACAGGTATCAAGGAAATTAATCTCTTTATTGTGTACTTGAACATAATCTCTTACTCCTTCACAGAAAATTAAAGGTGACAGCTAATGCCGTCGCCTTTAATTAATCTCATTTAAATTTCTATTTATTTATTGTATAACAAATTGCCTTATTATTCAACAGTAATGTCAATTGCTGCTCTACCAATCATGTAAATTGGTGTAGTTTTAACATCTTTTACTCTATTAGCGAAGATATCATGGTATTGGTTAGAGTATAGTGGAACCATTGGTAAATATTTGTTCCATTCTACTTGGTAATCATACCAAACATCTGCATATTGTTGTTTGTCTTCTGAATCGATTTTACGTAACTTAACTGTCAATTCATCAAATGCTGGATGATTTGTTTGTGTTGAGTTATATGGTGTTCCTAGGTAGTCAGAGTGGAAGCTTGAGTATGGATCATAAACTGCTGTAAATGATGTAGCCAAGTTGAATGTGTGGAAACGACGGGCTCCATAAGCTGCTGCTTGAGTATCTGGTTTTTGGTAGAATGCTAACATTGAGTTAAAGTCTAATTGCTCTAATTCAAATTTAACACCTGCTTTAGCTAAGTTTTCTGGTAACATTGTTCCAATTAAATCAGTGATTGGGTTTCCTGTTGATCCAGCATGGCGAATAACAAGTTCTTCACCTTTAGCATTGTGACGTAAGTAAGCTCCTGATGCTTTAGCAACATCAAACTTAGTTGTACCGTCTTTTTCGAATACATAAGTTGATTTATCTAGTGCTTCGTTTGCTTTTTCTGAGTTATTTACATAGTTGATAAGATTTGCATCTAAATCAGCTTTTTTCTCTTGATACATCCATTGGCTTAATCCGTATTCACCGTTAACGAGAACACCGTAACCTTCAAGAATTTGTTCAACGAACACTTGACGGTCAATTGAGTAAGCAACGGCTTGACGAACTTCAGCTTCAGCTGTAGGACCGAAGTCAGTATGGAATGCTAGATATCCGTAACCACTACGAGGGTAGTTAACCATAGATACTTTATCTTCATTGTCTTTAGCTTTTTTGATCTTAGCGCCTTCAACAACACCTGTTGTGATGTCGATGTCACCATTGATAACATAGTCAACATCTAATTCTTCGTTGATACGTTTTAC
>CBDUDQ010000118.1:0-2764 GCA_965365985.1 uncultured Erysipelothrix sp.
CCGTATGGTTTGTCTTTTCATTTCTGTTCTTTTTTAAATTATATTTTAAATTCCTTATTTCTGTTCTTTCAGTGCTTCTATGACTAAAGGCAAGTACATTGGTAAGTCTGGGGGTCTTTGTCCTGAGACAATGTGTCCATCTCTTACGGCTGCGGTGTCAATCCAGTTTGCGCCTGCATTCATGAGATCATGTTTGATGCCAGGTGTGCTGGTGACGGTTCTTCCTTTGAGGATGTCGGCGGATGCCAATACCCATCCTGCATGGCAGATTTGTCCGATGACTTTTTTGTGTTCGTCCATGTATTTAACAAAGTCGAGTACAGGTTCAAGTCTTCTGAGGTAGTCTGGTGCCCATCCTCCGGGTATGAGTAGGCCATCGTACTGTGTGATGTCTACTTCTTCGAATGAGAGGTCACTGGTCACAGTGAGGCCAAATTTGCCTTTGTAGTCTGTGTCTTTCTTTTCTGCTGCGACCTCGACGGTTGCGCCGGCTTCTCGCAGTCTGAGTATTGGATACAGCAATTCTAAATCGTCATAGTCTTTTGAGACAATGGTCAAAACTTTTTTATCTTTAAGTTCCATATAAAATCACTCCTTATGCTTATACTCTAACAAGGTTGGGGGTGGGTGTATAGTGCTTTGCCTTTGCATTGTAATTTACTCGTAATTTAGGTAGGATATAGGCATGTATAAGGAGGAATTGCGATGTTTTATGTAGGATGTCATTTATCGTTTTCTAAAGGTTATGAGGCAATTGGGAAAGAGGCTTTGTCAATTGGTGCGAATACATTTCAGTTCTTCACCAGAAGTCCTCGGGGTGGTAAGGCGAAAGCGCTGAATCTTGAGGATGTTGAAAATTTAAATAAAATCATTGAAGCCAACGGATTTAAGCATGTTTTGGCTCATGCGCCGTATACCATGAATGCATGTTCTAAGACAGAGTATGTCAGGGGCTATGCTGAAGAGGTTATGAAGGATGATATTTATCGCATGAGTTTCATTAAGGGAAGTTTGTATAACTTTCATCCTGGGTCTCATGTGGGTCAGGGTACTGAAGTCGCAATCCCTTTGATTGCGGGTATGTTGAATCGTTGTTTAACTGAAGACCAAGAGGTCATCGTCTTACTTGAGACCATGGCGGGTAAGGGTACTGAGGTAGGTCGTAATTTTGAGGAGTTAGCACAGATCATTGATTTGGTAGAAGTGAAGAGTAAGATCGGGGTTTGCTGGGATACGTGTCATCTTTATGATGCGGGTTATGACTTGGTGAATGATTTAGATGGGGTTGTGGGTGAGTTTGACCGTGTGGTTGGTTTGGACAAACTGAAGGCCATTCATTTGAATGATTCTAAGAATCCGTTTAAATCTCATAAGGACCGTCATGAGAAGTTGGGTGAGGGCAGTCTTGGTTTGGATGCGTTTAAGCGCATTGTGAATCATCCTAAATTAAAGGATTTACCGTTCTATTTAGAAACGCCCAACGAAGTTGAGGGTTATGAAAAAGAAATCGCAATCCTTAAGTCTTTGCGTGATTAACCACTTAAGGGCATAATCGTGCATCTTACTTGGATTTCATTGAGTTAGATATTGAATTGTATTATTCTAGGTTCAGGAGGCAAGATGATGAAAATTAAAGTAATTGAAAACCCGCATCAAGAGGAAGATCTCATCATTACTTGTCGAGAAAGAACGCCTGAGCTTGAAAAGTTTTTGGCTTCACTTGAAGATTTGGAAATTAAAGCAAATAACAGGGGCTCTGTGATTTATATTCGTTTGGATGAGATTTTATTTTTTGAGACTGAGCAGGATTTTGTTTATGTTCATCTTCCTAAAGCATCTTATAAAACAGAGTACAAATTATATGAGTTGCTTGAAATTTTACCTTCTAATTTTATGAGGGTTTCTAAGTCGAGTATTGTGAATCTGAATAAAATTTCTGGTTTTGAGCGTAATTTGGGTTCATCAAGGACGATTCAGTTCTTTGAGAGTCTTAAAGTTAATTATGCATCTAGAATGTACTTTCCGCTGTTAAAAGAAAAACTCAATGAAAGGAGTTTATAATGAAAAAAAGAAATAGTTTATGGGGTCTTAGTTTTGTATTGGTGGCGTTGCTGATCATTGGTGATGCTTTTAATTTGTTGACTGGTTTACCGGGTGTGTTTGAAACGGTTGCCAGTGTCATCTTGCTTGCCATTGCAATTGGAAATCTTGGAAATATGGAATTCTTTGGTATCTTGATGCCATTGTCTGCTATCGTATTTATCAATGCAGAAGCTTTGGGTGTCTATAGTCAAAGATGGGAAATCGTCTTGGCAGCGTTCTTCTTGAGTGTGGGTCTTAAGCTCATGTTTAGACGCAAACGTTCTTGGCAATCAAGAATCTTCAACAATGACAATGAAGATACTAAAGAAGGAACATTTAAGTCAAGTAAAAAAAATAATGGATTCATATTCATTAAATCTAACTTCAGTGATCATACCAAATATGTCAGAGAAGATAATTTTAAAGAAGCGCAAATCGAATGTAATTTTGGCTCTTTAAAAGTATATTTTAATGAACTGAATTTTAATCAAGCAGGATCAACCATCAATGTGGAGTCTTCTTTTGGAAAGACCCGTTTGTTTTTACCTAAGAACCTCAATGTGATCAACCATTTAAGCACCACTTTCGGTGGCGCAAGCAATGAATCTCGTTTTGTTGGGGATGAATTTCCAACTGTAACTCTGAATGGTTCTGCCAATTTTGGGGATATTTCAATCCATTT
>CBDUDQ010000119.1:0-2719 GCA_965365985.1 uncultured Erysipelothrix sp.
AGAGATTCTTGGATTCGGTTAATTCTTATTGTACTAACAGTTAGAATATGATATTATATATAAGCTTTATGACTGGGTTTATCGTCTCCTCGACGTATTCTCGGTGATGAAGGTCTAAAGAAAACGGAGGAATAACACATGTTAACAAAAGAACAAAGAACAGCATTGATTCAAAAATATGCGCTTCATGAAGGCGATACTGGATCAGTAGAAGTACAAGTTGCAGTCTTAACTGCAGAAATCAACGGATTAACAGAACACATGAAGATTCATAAAAAAGATCATCATTCAAATCGTGGATTGTTGAAAAAAGTTGGACGTCGTCGTAATTTATTAACTTACTTACGTAAAGAAGACATCAACCGTTACCGTACATTAATCACAAGTTTAGGATTAAGAAAATAATTTTAAAGGGCGAAAGCCCTTTTTTGTTAGGAATGAAGGCATTTCTATGATAAAATTGAAAGTAGAATCATGAGGTGGATTATGAAAAAAGAGTTCGAAATTGAGTTTGGTGGTAAAGTTTTAAAAGTTGAAACGGGTGAACTTGCGAAACAAGCAGGGGGATCAGTTTTAGTTCGTTATGGTGATACAGTAATTCTATCTGTCGCAACAGCGAGCAATAAAGCGAAAGACATTGATTTCTTTCCTTTAACAGTTTTATATGAAGAAAAATTGTATTCAGTTGGAAAAATCCCAGGTGGATTTTTACGTCGTGAGGGACGTCCTTCAGAACATGCGACTTTAACTTCAAGATTAATTGACCGTACAATCCGTCCTTTATTTGCGGATGGCTTCAGAAATGAAGTTCAAGTGGTCAACACAGTGCTTTCATATGATGAGAACTATTCTTCTGATATGGCAGCAATGTTTGGGGCATCATTATCATTATGCGTTTCGGATATTCCTTTTGAAGGTCCTATTGCAGGAGTTACAGTTGGATTAATTGATGGCGAATTCGCAATCAACCCGAATGCAGAAGACATGAAACGCTCAAAAATTCATTTGGTTGTTGCAGGAACTTCTGATGCAATTAATATGGTTGAAGCGGGTGCTTATGAAGTATCTGAAGAAATTATGTTGGATGCAATGATGTTTGGTCATGAAACAATTAAAGAATTGTGTGCTTTCCAAGTGGAAGTCGCACAAGCAGTCACAAAAGAAAAAATGACTGTTCAGTTGTATGAAATTCCAGAAGATGTTAAGAACGAAGTAAACGAATTGGTTGAAAAAGACTTGCGCGCCTCAGTTGCCATTAATGGTAAAGAAGCACGTTACTCAGCAATAGACCAATACGAAGAAAAAGCGCTTGATCATTTCTCTGAAAAAGAATACGACAATGAAGCAAGTAAAAAACAAACTTTAAAATTTGTTAAAGAAATGACTCACGATATTGTTGCGGATGAAGTCAGACGTTTAATTTCTGTTGAAAAAATTCGTCCTGATGGTCGTAAACCTCAAGAAGTTCGTGCATTAAATGTACAAATCGATTTGTTGAATCGTGCTCATGGTAGTGGATTGTTCACTCGTGGGGAAACACAAGTTTTATCTATCCTTACTTTAGGTGCACTTGCTGATAATCAAATTATTGATGACCTCAGTGATGTGGATCGCAAACGTTTTATGCATCAATACAACTTCCCACCTTATTCAGTTGGGGAAACAGGTCGTATGGGTGCTCCAGGACGTCGTGAAGTGGGTCATGGTGCCTTAGGAGAGCGTGCGCTTTCTTATGTACTACCTGATGCAGAAACCTTCCCGTATGCCATCAGAATTGTTTCTGAAGTACTTGAATCAAATGGTTCATCTTCTCAAGCAAGTATTTGTGCTTCATCTGTAGCTTTAATGGCTGCTGGTGTTCCAATCACAGGTGCTGTTAGTGGTATTGCAATGGGTATGGTTCAGTATGGGGATGATTATACAATCCTTACTGACATCCAAGGTATGGAAGACCATTTTGGAGACATGGACTTTAAAGTCGCTGGAACCAAAAAGGGAATCACAGCTTTACAAATGGATATTAAAGTTGCTGGCCTAAGCCGACAAATTCTTAAAGAAGCATTAGAGCAAGCTCATATCGGTCGTGCTGAAATGATGCGTGCTATGGATGAAACCATCGATACACCAAGAGACAACGTAGGAACATATGCTCCTAAGATGTCTATGATGATGATTCACCCAGATAAGATTCGTGCTGTAATTGGTCAAGGTGGAAAAGTCATCAACCAAATCATTGAAGATTGTGACGATGTCAAAATTGACATTGAAGATGATGGCCGTGTGGTTATCTACCATACAGATCAAAAATCAATTGACAAAGCAAGACAAAAAATTGAAAACATCGTACGTGAAGCTAAAGTGGATGAAATCTTTGACGCTAAAGTGATGCGTATTGAAAAATTCGGTGCCTTTGTAAACTTGTTCGGTACAACAGATGCATTACTGCATGTCTCTAAGATGGCTCATCACAGAGTTGAAGATCCAGCTAAAGAAGTTGAAATGGGACAAATCATTCAAGTTATTGTAACTGAGATTGATGATAAGGGTCGTGTCGGAGTTTCCCGAAAAGCCCTCTTACCTAAACCAGAAACAAATAAACCAGAAATGAAAAAAGAAACACAAGCTGAATAATTAATTCAAACACCCTTTCAAATTTGAGAGGGTGTTTTTTTTAATTTTCTAACATTTATTTCCTTTACTGAATCAACTACACATAAAG
>CBDUDQ010000120.1:0-2706 GCA_965365985.1 uncultured Erysipelothrix sp.
TCCTGCTGTCACCAATACAGTTTTCCGTCCTATGCAGGAAACCATAACATTGGCAAGCCTGGCTTTATTTGAAGACGGCGAGCCCCTAAAATATATCTTTACAGGTCCATTTAGAGACTTCTTCTCCAACTTCGGTGGGGGTGGTAGTACCTTATCACTTGTTATCGTGATGTTAACAATGGCAAAATCACAACGACTCAAACAACTTGGGAAACTCTCAATTGTTCCTGGAATTTTTGGAATCAACGAAATGATCATCTTCGGTTTACCAGTTGTATTAAATCCAATTATCTTAATTCCGTTCTTATTCGTGCCAGTAATTAACTCAGTATTATCGACAATCGTCATGAGTTTAGGAATCATACCTTTAACTACGGGTGTGGCACTACCATGGACAACACCTTTCTTCTTCTCAGGTTGGTTATCAACCGGAAGTGTCTTAGCAGGTGTATTCCAAATTGGATTGGTTGCTTTAGGATGTGTTCTTTATTACCCATTCTTTAAAATTCTTGACCACCAATACTTGACTCAAGAAATGGATCCAAGCATCAGCACAAGTGATGAACTGGATGACATCTCATTAGATGACATTTCATTTGACGATCTATAAAATTATTAAGTATACCATTGCAAAGAAGCGACCACTCTAAGACCGATAAGGACTTTATCGTTCGCTTCTTTTTATAAAACAGGAGGAAACAAATATGAGAGTATTATTATTTTTTGACCAAACACAAGCTGGCGCAGGCGGAAAAGAAAGACCCAACGTTGAACTTGCAGTAGAAAAAGGTGGCATCGGATCATTTCATATGTTCGAGAGCAATTTAAAAGAAATAGACGCAAACGTTATCGCAACCATGTACTGTGGGAATGGTTACTTTATAGATAACGAAGAAGAAGTAAAACGAAAAGTTGCGGCATTGACAACAAAGCTTAAAGCAGACATTGTACTTTGTGGACCGTGCTTCAATTATCACGATTATGCCATGATGTCAGCAAATCTTGCTAAACACATTGAAGAAAACACCGACGCAAAAGCAGTCGCGATGTTTTCAGTAGAAAACCAAGATGTCATTGATTTATATAAAGATGACGTTACATTGATAAAAATGCCAAAAAAAGGTGGCACAGGACTCAGAGAATCATTTTCCAACATGTCAAAGATTTTAGTTGACAAAGTAAATGGTGAAATTCAAGAAGAACATAAAACGTTCATATATTAGGAGGAAAAAATATGTGGGGAATTATAGCAACATGGCGCATGGCCAAAGAAGGCATTGACGAAGCAGTAGAAATTCTTTCAAATGAAGGTGTGGCAGGGGATGCCATTGAAACAGCAATTAAAGCGGTAGAAGATTTCCCTTATTATAAATCTGTGGGTTATGGCGGATTGCCAAATGAAGAAATGGAAGTAGAACTGGATGCTGCTTATATGCACGGAACAACATTTGACATTGGTATGGTAGGCGCAATGAAAGATTTTGCAAACCCCATTTCAGTGGCTCGATCACTGAGTCATTTTAAAGTAAACAACCTTTTAGTTGGAATTGGTGCTGAAGCCTATGCCCATAAAAACGGTTTTGAAAGAAAAAATATGTTAACAGATCGCGCAAAGATTCATTATCACAACCGTGTCAAAGAAATCAAAGATACAGAACTATCTCCATATTCAGGACATGACACAGTGGGCATGGTTTCACTGGATGTTAAGGGTGATATGGTATCAGGAACTTCTACGAGTGGTTTATTCATGAAGAAAAAAGGCCGTGTTGGAGATTCTCCAATCATTGGGTCAGGTCTTTATGTTGACAGTAAAGTAGGGGGTGCTACCGCAACTGGTTTAGGAGAAGATCTCATGAAGGGGGTTGCTTCTTATGAAGTGGTCCGTTTAATGAAAGAGGGATTATCACCTCAAAAAGCAGTTGAAAAAGTAACCTTTGATCTGGACCGTGAACTCATTGAGCGCCGTGGTGTTGCGGGAGATATTTCAATAGTATGCATGAACAACAAAGGGGAGTGGGGTTGTGCATCGAATATTGACAGCTTCTCATTCTCAGTAGCAACAAGTGACAAAGAAAACCAAGTATTTACTACAAAACGCGTGGGCAATGAAATGGTTCATACCCTTGCAACACAAGAATGGCTAGACAAATATTTAAAGGACCGCATGGCACCTTTGGAGGAAAAATAATCATGGAAAAAGAAATCCAAGATAAGATTATTGAGCTCAAACCACAATTAATTGCGGCCATAAGAAGAATGGTGGCAATTGAAAGTGTGGAATCTGAACCCCTTGAAAATGCGCCATATGGCGTGGGTCCCAAGCATGCGCTCGATGAAGCCCTTAAAATTTCTCAGGAACTGGGATTCAAAACAGTGAACATTGATAATAAAGTTGGTTATGCCCAGTATGGTGAGGGTGATGGCGACTATATGGGTGTCTTTGGTCATGTGGATGTGGTGCCTTTGGGAGAAGGTTGGATTCATGATCCCTTGGGCGGTGAAATAGAAAATGATCGTATGTATGGGCGGGGTGTCTTGGATAACAAGGGTCCCATCATGAGTAATCTTTTTGCACTCTATGCCATGAAATCATTGGGCATCAAATTTCGAATTCCGATCAGAATTGTTTTTGGTACCAATGAAGAAACTGGATTTAAGTGTGTTGAACACTATCTTACAAAAGAGAAACCCCCTGTATTTGGT
>CBDUDQ010000121.1:0-2634 GCA_965365985.1 uncultured Erysipelothrix sp.
TCTCTCCTATATAAAAAAGTCTCCCTATGGGACACATCAAGGAGAGGTGTGGGGAGTACTGTTGATTTAATCATAACAAAATATAAAATAATATCAAGTATAATAATTCCTATATTTTAGATTCCATTTCATTAATCATAGATGATAAATCATCGGGTTTATTTTTATCTAATCTATTGTTTTTCTTATAAGTTTCAATAGAAGCTTCATCAATCATATCTTCTATCTTTTCAATTGTTGAATTCAAAATAAAATCACTCACACTCAATCCTAAAAATTCAGCATAAGCCTCAATGATTTCATTCTCTTTTTCACTGACTGTAATATTGATAATTGGCATATTAGTTTATCCTTTCAAATATTATTATTTTAAAGAAGTATTAAAAAGTAAAGTACACTAACCAGGATATTAATGCACCCAATATTCCAGCAGCTGCCCCCACGATCACATCAAGTGGGAAATGAACCCCACCAATGACACGAAGTATTGCCAGTATAACACCCATTACCAGTAAGATTGAACCCAAAGGAACACTAACAAAGATAATTGAGACCGCAATGACAAATATAGAAAATACATGACGGCTGGGAAATGATTTTCCAGGGCTGTTTTTTCTTAAGATCTGATTGTAATTATACAGTTCATAAGGACGCGGTTTATTCATGAAGCTGCGAATCAAGCTGACCCCTGTAAATACAATCAAAGGTCCAACGAGAACAGCCATCCATCTATCGTCTTTGTTTACCATAAGATAAAGTAAGACAAGTGGATAACAAGAATAAACAAAATAAGTAATTATTTTATTGGTTCCAATGACCAATGTGGGTCCATATTTATAAGAGTTAATTTTATTTGTGATGGCGATGTAGTCTTTTTCTTTCATTTGTTCTCCTTTAAATTCAAAAAGAGTCTACCGTTTCCAGTAGACCCATTTAAATTATTTGTCTTTTGCCATTCCGTAAACATTACCAACTGGTACTGTAAACATAAGGCCTTCGTTTGGTTGGTCTAATAGACCGACCGTTTCTTGAATTGCTTTTACAGCTGATTGTAAGAGTTCTTCAGTTTCAATGACTGTGAATATCGTTTTATTATAAGGATGTTCACGATCAAATAATTTTCTGAATGTTCCAAACATTAAAGCAGCATCTGAATTGTTAGAAACCATTGCAGATCCCATTCCTTGAGAGTCAATTATAGTAGCGCCTTTAACGCCCACTTTGACCAAAGCATTTAAAACATCTTCAACTTGTTCTGTTTTATTTAATATTAAGAATAATGCTTGCATTGTGTCACCTTCCCTTTTTTCTATTATACCACACCGGCTTTGTTAACTTCGCCGGCTTTTGTAATGGAAATCTTCGCAAGGATTGGTCCTGCGATTTCAAATACTAATACTGAGAAAAGAATCAAAGTTACAATACCATCTGAAAATGATGGTAATTCTCTCGCAACAATCATTGATAGACCAATGGAAATCCCACCTTGTGGTAATAAAGACAGTCCAAGCCACTTAACAATGACAGGGTCTGATTTAGCAACCACCGCACCAAGACTTGCTCCTGCAATCTTACCAACAGCTCTTGCCAATACATAAGCAAGACCCAAGATACCAATTGACTTCATGATTGAAAGATCCAAACTTGCCCCAGCAAACGCAAAGAACATCACGTTAAATGGCGGCATGAATCGGTTCACACTGTTGAAAACTCGATTGCCTGGTTGTTTTAAGTTTACATATACCGCACCCATCATCATGCTTGTTAAAAGAGATGATAAACCAAAGTAAGCGGATAAACCACTGCTCAATAATACGAATATTAAAATAAACACTGTCATCTCTTCATCATTAGAAACCTTTTTACTTAAGTAAGCCAATAAGCCACCCAAGATTAAACCCAGTCCCAATGAAAAGAAAATTTCTAAGAACGGTGCCGCTACCATAAACAGCGCACTCCCCTCAACTTTACCCAAAGTAACTTTAGCTAAAGATAAGGCCAAACCAAATACCATGATCCCTAAAGCATCATCCAATGCCGCAACCGGTAAGATCGTTGATGTTACTGGCCCCTTTGCACGGAATTGATTGATAACCATCATAGTACCCGCTGGTGCAGTTGCTGCTGACATAGAAGCCACCATCAAACTGAATACAAACGGTTGTTTGAAACCATAGAACATCACAACAAATACCAACGCAACAACAATAAAGACCTCAAAGACCGTAATGATAAATATTTCTTTACCCAATCTTTTAATTTCTTTAATTAAGAATTCGCCACCGATATTAAACGCGATAGCAGAAAGTGCAAGCTCATTTACAAACGAAATCACAGGCCCATCGGCCGCGCTCACAACTTTCAAAAAAGAAGGACCTAAAAATAAGCCTCCAATTAGATAACCTGTTACATTGGGGAGATTAAATTTACGAGCAATCTTGCCGCCCAAAATTCCAAAACTCAATACCAATGTAATCTTAATGAATATATTCACAGAATCATTCCTCCATAACCTCAAACATTATAGCACACTCCCCACTGCTCCTAAGATTCATCCAGTGAGAAACCATAGACTGTTCTAAACTCAAGAAAAAGAAAAGCCCTTTCATGAGGGCCTTTTGTGAAAATATGTAA
>CBDUDQ010000122.1:0-2601 GCA_965365985.1 uncultured Erysipelothrix sp.
GTTTCAATTACGTAAAGGAGAATTCAATGAGAATCGGATTATTTACAGATACATATACTCCGGACATTAATGGGGTGGTGACATCCATTGTCACGTTAAAGAAAGCATTGGAAGAAAAAGGTCATACTGTTTTTGTGATTACCAATCATGCTTCGATCACTCAAACTTCTTATGAAAATGATGTTTTAAGATTACCGGGTATTGAAGTGAAGTTTTTATATGGTTATGTGCTTTCGAGTCCATTGCACATACAAGCGACTTCAGTGATTAAAGAAATGGAATTGGATTTAGTTCATGCCCATTCTGAATTTGGGATTGGCGTATTTGCGCGTTCAATTGCCAAGAACTTTAATTTACCTTTGGTAATGACCTATCACACAACTTATGAAGACTATACCCACTATGTGAATCTTTGGGGTTTAAAGTCCATTGATCAGTTGTCTAAAAAGGCCGTAGCTGGGATTTCTCGTGTTTATGCGAAGAATGCTCAGGTTATTATCGCGCCATCGGACAAAACTAAAAAAATGTTATTGGGCTATAAAATAAAAAAACAAATTGAAGTCATCCCTACGGGACTTGATTTAAAGCGTTTTGAGTGTCATGATGAAGGCCGCGTTAAGGCAATCAAAGATCAATATGATCTTCATGACAAGGTTGTATTTACTTATATAGGCCGTTTGGCTAAAGAAAAGAGTGTTGATTTTGTTTTAGAATCTTTTGCGCGTTTATTAAAGCGAAAAGATGGCATCAAACTCATCATTGTGGGTGGTGGGCCTTCGGATGAAGACCTTAAGGAATTGGCATCGTCTTTAGGCATTAATGATGATGTGGTGTTTACGGGGTCTGTTTCTTCGGATGATGTCATTAATTTCTATCATCTAACGGATGCATTCTTCAGTGCTTCACTGACGGAAACTCAAGGTCTTACTTATATTGAGGCTTTGGCTTGTGGGCTTTGTGTTTTCGCAAGACCTGATAAACCGCTGGATGGCATCATAGTGGATGATGAAACTGGATACTTGTTTGATACCTTTGAGGGCTTTGTTGATAAAGCATGTATTTATCTAGACAGCCCTCAAACCAACAAAGACAGAATCAAAACCAATGCCATTAAAATGACGCGTGCATTTGATCTTTCACTTTATGGGGATCGAATCATCAGTGCATACCAAGATGCCATCAACACATACCACGGTATGTTTGAGGTTATCAGCATTGAAGCGGCAGATGATCATTATTTTGTTATTCTTAAAGCACAAGAAACACAAGAGGCTTTATTGATTGATGAACATCTGTTAAACAAATCAAATATTAAGGTGGGAGATATTATGGGACGACATGAAATTAACGAACTTGATGAATCACAAGAAATTTATGAAGCCTACCAAAAAGCAGTAGCGAGAATTTCAAGACGCGATTATACGAGTTTTGAAATGACCCAATATTTTAGAGATAAGTTTACTTTACCAGAAGATAAAGTAGAGTATTTAGTTGAAAAATTGATTTCACGTCATTTTATCAATGACGAACGTTATTTTATTGATAAAATTGATTATCACCGTTCTCAAGGCAGGGGTAATCACTGGATTGCTCAGGACTTATCAAAACGGGGATTTGGTAATGAAAAAATTTATGCTTATTTAGAAGATGAAAACCAAGGTGACTATGTTGAGCGTGCGGCTACTAAAATTGAGCGTTTCTTAGCATCATTAAAAGAAGGCAGTTTGCGTCAAAGAGAACTCAAGGTAAGACAGCACCTAACACGTCAAGGTTTCGATTATGAAATCATCAATGCCGCCATATCAAATAAATTAGATAATTACAGTGATGAACAAGAAACTAAGAGTTTGAAGAAGTTGATTGTTAAGTCATCACAAAAATATTCAGAGAAATATGATGAATACGAAACAAAGAATCGAATCATTAAAAACGCACTATCAAAAGGATATACTTATGACATGATCACAAAAGTATTAGAGGATGTAGAAAATGAAAATTAAAGATTTAGAAGCAGGGCAAAAGATTAAAATCGATTTGCTTATTTCAAAAGTAAACAAAGGCGTTTCCAGTAATGGGGCTCCGTATCTTTCAGTATCACTCCAAGACAACACTGGAGAAATTGAAGGAAAGATTTGGGATGTTAAACCAGACCAGGAAGAAATTACCAAAGTGGGGCTCATTGTTGAAGTAAACTGTGATGTACTCACATACAGACAAAACTTGCAGTTAAGAATTCATGCACTTAAACCGGTTGAACAAAGTGCTTACAACCTAGATGATTACTTAAACACATCAAAATATGATGTTGAATACTTAAAAAAAGAAATCACAGGCTATATGGAAAGCATTCAAGATCCAATCATCAAAACATTGGTCAGTGCTTCAATGGACTTTTGTGGGGAACAGTTTTATCAGTACCCCGCAGCAACACGAAACCATCATGACTTTGTTGGGGGATTGGCTGCTCATGTTTATGGCATGTGTAAACTCGCCGCATCCATGTGCGAACAATACCCGATTTATAACTATGACCTGTTAATTGCTGGATGCATCCTGCATGACATGGGTAAAATTGAAGAATATACAACACCAGTCCTGAGT
>CBDUDQ010000123.1:0-2600 GCA_965365985.1 uncultured Erysipelothrix sp.
ATTGGATCCATCTGTGCTGCCTTATTAGCAGGAAACAAACCAGCTAGCACACTGATGACCACACTAGATACAATCCCAATCATCACAAACTGAGGTGTCATGTGAAGCACACTGGTATCAAATGCCTTCCCAACCACAAAGTTTCCAATGAGCGATAAGAGAAACGCAATTCCCACACCAAGACCCCCACTGAACAATCCTATCAAGAACGACTCAGACACAAAGATTCGTCTGATATCCTTCTTACGACCCCCAATGGCCTTAATGACCCCAATTTCTTGCGTTCTCTCAACAACAGAAATATAAAGAACCGTTAAAATCATAATTGCTGAAACAAACAACGAGATACCAGCCACACCCGTTAAGATGACTGTAAAGATATCCAACATTTTAGTAAAGATCCCCGCCATCACATCAGCAGAAGAACCCCCATAACCCAAAGTCTTTACCTCAGATTTAATTGCCTTGGTATTCTCCTCAGCATCCGAAGTAAGGAAAACCACGTTGGATTCAAAAGAAATAGAATTAGAATCTAACAATTCTACGAAGGTATCTTTATCCATAAATACAGAATCAAATAAACCCGCTGGCCCCACAACATCACTGGATTGATAAACCCCACTGATGGTGTAATCTTGTTTTAAAACTTCACCACTCACATCGACTTTAAGAGATACAGTTTTACCAATCATTTCATTTACATCAGCACTCATACTTAAAGCCAAACCTTCAGTAATCAAAAGTTCATTTTTTGATGGCATCGTTCCTGTCAATATATTTGAATCTGTCATGTCTGGTGAAACCGTCGAAAAATTCATATAAGTATAATTATTAGACTCAAACTGAATCCCATTTTTAGTAAATGAGAAAGCACTGAATCCTTCAGTTACATTTTCAACATGGGCAATGCCCTTAAGCTCATCTAAATTTACACGATCAAATGCCAAGTCATTTTGTGTTCCTGGAGGCCCGGTAAACTCACTGTCACCACCAATGATTTGAGCTGGCGGAAATGAAGGCGCTCCTACACCGCTGCCTTCAACATACCCATCCTTAGATTCTCTCAAAGCTTTAGCCTCATCAGTTTCCGTATCTGAAGTCATGGTGACCTGAACAATCAATGGATTTACATTCTCATTCATGGTATCCGTTAAGTAATCATTCACACCCTTACCAAGGGACAACATCAAAACAATGCTCATGATCCCAATACTCCCCCCAACCGCAATCAAAATATTTCTACCAAACTTTTCTTTCATATTCAACAAAGCCATGCGAATGGCAGAAAAGAAAGATAAATTCTTAGAACTTTGTTTTTCATTCATGGGAAGTAATTTAAACTTTTGATCAATGATCTTCAAAGGCCCTGTCTCAACATTATTAACAATCACCCCATCAGCAATCGTAACCACACGACTTGATCGATTTGCGACGCGCTCAGAATGCGTGACCAAGATGACCAATTTCCCACTCTGTGCAATCTCCTGAATGATATCCAAGACTTGATCACTGGTCTCAGAATCCAAAGCCCCTGTTGGCTCATCAGCAATGATGATATCTGGATCATTCACCAAAGCACGAGCGATTGCGACTCTTTGTTTTTGACCCCCACTTAATTGATTCGGTTTCTTCGTATATTGATCCTTTAAGCCCAATTGCTCCAAGATTTCTTTAGCACGTTGTGTTCGAGTTTCTTTATCCACATTAGACAAGGTCATTGCCAAAGTCACATTATCCAAAATAGATAGATGAGAAACTAAATTAAAGTTTTGAAAAACAAAACCAATTTTTTCTTTATGATATAAAACCATTTTCTTTTCTGAATAAGCCCCCATATTCTCACCATCAATTAAGATGTCACCAGAATACTTAGAATCAAGCCCACCCAATACATTCATCAGAGTCGACTTGCCACTCCCAGACTCACCAATAATCGAAACCAACTCCCCTTTATCAAAAGAGAGATTCAAATCCTTCAATGCATGAAACTGTTCATGATCCCCGATGGGATAATATTTGTTTAAGTTTTTAATTTCTAAAAAAGCCATCTTTCATTCCTTCTTTCCAAAGGTGAGTGATTACTCACTTATAGATTATAGTATAGTTATTTATTAGAATTATGTCAATCATTAAACAACAATTAATATAAGTTATGGTAAAAGAAAGACATGAAAAGAATAAAAAAGAAGAGCCTTAGGCCCTTCTCATAAAATATAATAATAAAAATAATCAATTATGGTTTTAATCCTTTTGTTAAAAACACAATGAGATGATTCATTTCCTTCATCTTCTCTTCTTGATTCAAAGGGATGATGTCATTGGTTAATATAAACGTCATTAAGTTCCCTACTAAGAAACGAAACAACTCTTTATTGGGAAGATTAACAATCTGATGTGTCTTCTTATAATAATTTAGCACTTCATTAATTTCCATGACCAAATCATTTGGAATTAAACCCAACAAATTCTTTCTCAAATCTTCTTGATAAAGCACTTCCATATAAAGGATTTTAAATACTTTAAGCATGTCATCAGCATGCGTTACTTTAGACTCTAAAACCTCAAACAAGAATTCTTCGAAAGTGTAAGATTCAAGATTA
>CBDUDQ010000124.1:0-2587 GCA_965365985.1 uncultured Erysipelothrix sp.
TTAAAAGAGGTCTAAAAGCCACTGTTTACTATAGAATTATTCAAAATTCTTTTCCGTTTTCATACGATTATACCCCATGCTTATCATTAAGTTTTAAACTCTTTTTAAAGCCAAAATCTCACCCTATGACAACCCCTCTCAGTGCATCAAAAAAGACAAATAAAAAAGAAAGCGCAATCATATTACGCTTTCTTTTAATTGGAATTTATTATACTTTTATAGTAATTGATTACCGCCCGCTTTATAAAGATCATACCATTCTTTTCGAGTTAAAGTCGCTTTATAAGATTCTCCAATACGTCGAATTCGGTCCGGATTCATGCTACCAATAATGGTTTGTATTTGAGCAGGATGTCTTTCAATCCATGCAACTGCGATGGCCTCTGTAGAAACCCCGTACTTTTCTCCAAGTTCTTTCATTTTTGCATTAATTTCTGGATAATCTTCATTATCAACAAAGACCGCCTTAAAGAAACCTGCATAAAATGGAGACCAAGCTTGGATGGTCATTTTATTAATTCTAGAATATTCCATAATTCCTGCAGCGTGATCTGTTCCCATGGCACTTTGAACGTTAAAATTCATCCCATAGTCTAACATTGCAGTTTGCATGATACTGAGTTGTAACTGATTCGCAACTAATGGAACTTCAACTTCTGACTTAAGTAAATCAATCATCATTCCTGATTGATTCGAAACACCGAAGTGATGAACCTTACCTGAGGCTTTAAGTTCGTTAAATGCCTCATTGACTTCTTTTGGTTCTACCAAGGCATCCGGTCTGTGTAATAACAACATATCTAAATAATCTGTTCCGAGACGTTCTAAAATACCATCTACTGAATCAAGAATATATTGCTTAGAAAAATCGAAAGTACTTTCTACACGATTGATCCCACATTTTGATTGGATGAAAATAGAATCGCGATCAATGCCCATTTCTTTCATGGCTTGACCAAAAATTAATTCTGATTTACCATCTCCATACATATCGGCATGATCAAATAATGTAATCCCAATGTCTAAAGCGGCTTGAATGACTTCTTTTGCTTCTTCTAATGATTTATCTTGCATTCTCATACAACCTAATGCGATTGAAGATACATCAATGTCTGTTGAACCTAACTTAATTATATTCATAATTCCTCCTTATGTTTCTTGTCTCTATCCCTATGATACAGTATGAATCCTTATTTTAAAAGTACTCTATTTAAGAGAAACTTTAATTCGATATTTTATTTTACATTCAATCTTTTCTTTTAACTAATTTTACAGTAAATTCTTTGCCTTGACTCATTACCAAATTTACTAAGTATTGTAGTAGGAGCAATAACCAACTAAAGGCTAATACAAACGCAATTAATTCAAATGCTGTTAACGAAAGGTAATTTACGCCTTGAAACAAGAATACAGCAAAGACCAATGCGGCGCCCGCACTATATGAAATCTTTAAAAAATGTTTTGATATTCCTGGAAGCAACCATCTTATCGCGATGATTAAGACGATAAATAGGCAAACAAGGTAACTAGCAACGCGATTATGCATTGCTTGACTGAATAAGCTTTCATTATATGGAAACAGGCCAACACCTCCTAATGAGAGTGCTGTTAGGATTAATAGGAACTTAAGCATGATCAGATTCTTAGTTTTTCCTTGTCCTTCATAAAGCATGACAAAGAGATAATCAATCAATGCAATCATGATCAAAGCAGAAAATATAAGTGTGATGTTAAATTGCCAACTGTTGCTGGCTTCAGGTGTACCTAAGAAGCTGAAGTTATACAACCACCACTGTTGATCTTGATTGGTAAGCATTGCAACTGTGACACCCCCTAAAATAATATATGTTAAGGATTTTATTAAAGTAAGTGGTGTCAGAGTTTTCGCTGTGTAGACCATGATGTAGTTAATGATCGCCACCATTAAGGTACCTATTACTGTTGAAGTATATATGTCGAAACTTGCTCCAGCGAACAACTGACCCAATATCTTAAATATCAATAATAGCGATACCATAATTAGTAGCGTATATGAAATCAACACAGTAGGAAAATTTCTCCAATATATTTTCTTAGCAAGCGAATCTACTTTTCCTCGTTTACTTTCAGTGAAGAAATGAGTAAAGTTAATCATCCCGGTTAAAACACCCAATAAAATAACAAGGCTGGCTGTGGATTTTGGTCCAACAAGTGGTATTTGCTTATAGTTTAAAAATAACACAAAGAAGGTAATCATCACGATACCAGATGCAATCAAGACAGGTCTCAAAGGTACGATAGTTTGCTTAATATTAGATTCGTTTTTTATTAAAACACCATCATCTTTAATCTTAAGTGTCACCTTAGAATCGTCTTTCACATTAAGAGATTCGATAAGTGCATCAGGAATCTCTAAATAATAGTTGGCGTTATGATGCTTAGAATTTACTTTGTCGGTTTTCTCTTTTATTTTCATAAAATCACTCCTTCTTCTTTTCTCTATAATATCATTTATTACTTGTGATGAGTTAATATAGACTCTATTACAACACAAAAAAAGACACTCGATTAAGAGTGTCTTGATTAACTGGCGATGATCTATCTTCAC
>CBDUDQ010000125.1:0-2535 GCA_965365985.1 uncultured Erysipelothrix sp.
ATAAAATATAGTTGAAAAGTGAGCGAATGATTAGTCATTGTTTTTTATAATTGTTATGATTAAACACACACAGAAGAAAATTTTATTTTAACCTCAACCTAATAAAATAAAATACGAAAGGGAATTATATGAAAAAGAAATTATTGTTAGGACTGCTCATTGCGGTCATGGCATTTGTATCAGCTTGTGGTAAACGAGACACAGATACACTTGTCGTCGGAATGGAATTACAATATCCACCGTTTGAAACTACAAACGCCGCTGGAGAACCTGAAGGCATCAGTGTCGATATGGCCAATGCTTTAGGAGAATATCTTGGAAAGAAAGTTGAGATTCAAAACATTGCTTATAGCGGTTTGATTCCAGCCATCCAATCTAATAAAATTGATGTGATCATCTCATCAATGTCAGTTACTGAAGAACGCGCTAAGAGTGTTATATTCACAAATCCTTATGCTTACTCTTCACTGGCCATACTCGCAAACAAGGATAGTGGTGTTACTACCATTGAAGACCTTAATAACGATGGACTCAGAGTTGCTGTTAAATTAGGTACCACAGGTTTCTTATACGCTACTAATGTACTTACAAATGCCGTCGTCAACAGTGTTGATAAAGCAGATACAGGAATCTTAGAAGTTGCGCAAGGTAAATCAGATGTTTTCTTATATGATCAAATGTCAATTTATCGCAGCCAAATGGAGTATCCAGATACAACCATCGCAATTTTAGAACCATTCCAAAAAGAATCTGAACCTTGGGCAATGGCAGTAAAATTAGATAACAAAGAACTTGCTGATGATATCAATAAATTTATTACTGAATATAAAGAAAAAGGTGGATTTGATGATCTAGCAAATAAATATCTTGCTGATATGAAAAAAACCTTTGACGATTTAGGCTTGGATTTTTTCTTCCAACCAAGAGATTAATTTTATATTTAGGGGGAAACGAATAGATGAATAAAATACTAAACTTCTTTGTCGCTGATAAAGAAACGGAAACTCCTATATTAAAGAAAGCAGTGAATCTCACGATTGCACTGCTTCTCTTATTGGGATTGTTTCTTTTATCACTGGGCGACTATACAATGCAATGGTCCAGTTTATCAGCTTATGGTAATAAACTGTTAAACGGATATAAAATGACTTTGATTATTACTTTCTTCGCAATGATCATATCCCTTATCTTGGGATTCATCATCGCCTTCCTTAACAACAGTAGAATTCTTATTGTTCACTATTTAAGTAAAGCGTACGTTGAAATTATTAGAGGAACACCATTTTTGGTTCAAATCATTTTCTTTTTCTATATTATTACACCCTCACTTGGTCTGACAAACAGATATTTCATAGGGGTAAGCATTCTCTCAATATTCTCAAGTGCCTATGTAAGTGAGATCATTCGAGCTGGAATCGAAAGTATCGGTGAATCACAACATGAATCCGCTAAGGCAGTGGGATTTACTACCATACAAAAATATAGATACGTTATTTTACCTCAAGTCATCACAAGAATTTTACCTTCACTGGCCGGACAACTGTCCTCACTGGTTAAGGATTCTTCACTCTTATCTGTTATTGCGGTAAGTGAGTTCACACTTAACATTCAAGAGATTACAGCAGTGAACTTTAGAACTTATGAAAACTATATTGTACTGGCAATTGGGTATCTGCTTATTACATTCCCAATCTCAATCATTTCAAGAAGACTAGAAAGAAAATATAAATATGAAACTTAAAATTATAAATTTGAGTAAAAGCTTCGGAGATGAACTGGTCTTAGATAACCTAAGTTTAGAAGTCGATGACTTTCATGCAATGGCAATCATTGGCGCATCGGGTGGGGGTAAAACAACCTTACTGAGAATATTGGCAGGACTTGAAAAACCCGATTCTGGACAAGTATTTGTCAATGATACAGAAATCATATTTGAAGAGAAAGCACTCCACGAGTATAGAAAAACAATTGGGATGGTATTTCAGTCCTTCAATTTATTTCCACATTTAAGTGCACAGGATAACATTTTAATTCCACTTCAAAAAGTTCATCATCTGAGTAAAAGAGATGCCATTGAAAAAAGTGATTACTTATTTAAGAAATTTGAATTAAATGAACATAAATTTAAAAAACCATCACAATTATCTGGTGGGCAAAAACAAAGAATTGCGATCGCAAGAGCGCTCTCAATTGAACCTCAGTTCTTATTGCTTGATGAACCCACATCGGCTTTAGACCCCAGTTTAACTGGAGAAGTGATCCGTACCATTGAAGCCCTTAAAAATGAAAAGAAAGATTTAATCTTAGTCACTCATGAAATGGCTTTTGCTAAAGAAGCCTGTGATTACTTTGTATTCATTAAAAACGGCATCATTGCTGATTATGGCGATAAAGATACTTTCTTTAGCCAGAAGAAAAGTGAAAGCCTCATTAATTTCTTAAATGAATGATTTATCTGAATTTAAAAACCCAGAAAAAGCGGTTCTACATAATTAGGTGTTGGTGAGAAATATCTCTCATCAACACTTTTTTGTA
>CBDUDQ010000126.1:0-2507 GCA_965365985.1 uncultured Erysipelothrix sp.
CGTTTGTCATCTCGGTCTCCTTAAGTTTTATAATTATAGCTAGAAATCGAAATCCTCAGCCACAACTTCTGTGACCTCAGGAACATCTTCCATGAGCAATGCTTCAACGCCACCTTTAAGGGTATAGTCTAAAAGCCCACAACCAACACAAGCGCCAAAGAATTTAACGGTAACAACGCCGTTTTCATCGACTTTGATGAATTCAATGTTTCCGCCATCACGTTGAATATAAGGACGAATGCGGTCCAATGATTTTTTAATTCTGTCTTCTAATGCCATGATTACCTCCAATAAAAATACATTGTTGATGCGATGATGAAACCCAGTACAAATCCGCCGAAGACTTCGACCCACTTGTGGCCCAAAACATCTTTGATTTTTTCTTTGTATACGGGATTCGATAATTTTGTTTGTGTTAAGAGTTCCAAGTCTTCAATGAGTGCTTTTGTGATGCGGATATTTTGTCCAGCATAATAGCGAACGTTCGCTGCATCATAGATGACCAGTAATGAGAATACGGTTGATATAAAAAACGCATCGAATTCAAATTTTGTTTTATACCCCATCCAAATTTTTAATGCGACAACCCCCGCTGTGGGGAAACTTGAAAAACCGCCACTTTCAAAGATAAAACTCCATTTCCAGACCCCAGTTTTTAAATAGTGAAACAAAGGTTTAAATGATTGGGCAATGAAATTTGCTACTAAAGCTGCGATAATCGGATAGAATTTGATTTGCATGTTTCACCTCTTTAAAATTATTATATCATACAATTAAACGTGTGGTATAATATCAATGAACTTGAGGTACAAATATGAAAAATAAGTATAGAAATGGACAAATAATTGAGGGCCTTATTACGGGGATTCAGCCGTATGGGGCTTTTGTTGAATTAGAAGATGGTGTACATGGCTTGATTCATATCTCTGAAATATCAGATGACTATGTTCGGGACATTCGACATTTTCTAAATCAAGGAGAAAAAGTGATTGCTAAAATCATTGATGTGGGGGATGATCATGCACAACTTCGATTATCATTAAAAGCACTCAACTATTCTTCGAGAAAGAATCGTTCAGATAAAGAGTACAAACGTCCACTGGTTCCTAAAATGGAATTGGGATTTGATACTTTAGATAAATTATTACCTGGGTGGATACACGAGAAGGAGAACATGATGGTAAAAGTAAATTTAGAATATGCTTTATTAGAGGAAGAGGTTTTATCTTATCAAGATGAAGTCACTCGCATTCATCAATCTATTAATGAAAAAACAGGCAAAGGAAATGATTATTTAGGTTGGGTCGATTGGGCTGAAACTTATGATAAAGATGAATTTGCTCGTGTTAAAAAAGCAGCACTCAAAATACGTGACCAAGCGGAAGTATTGTTGGTATGTGGTATCGGTGGTTCTTACTTAGGTGCCCGTGCAGCAATCGAAATGATTCAAGGGTCTTATTATAAAGACAGCTTAGAAGTAATTTATGTTGGGAACACATTCTCATCAACTTCAATGGTTCGTGTTTTAGAATATATCAAAGATAAAGAAGTCGCATGTAATGTTATTTCTAAATCAGGAACAACGACTGAAACTGCATTGGCATTCAGAATGATTCGCCAATTCATGGAAGAAAAATATGGTGAAGACGCAAAAGATCGTATCTATGCGACTACAGATGCTGAAAGCGGACTCCTAAAACCATTGGCAGATGAAAAAGGTTACGAAACTTTTGTCATCCCTAATGATATTGGCGGTCGTTTCTCAATCATCACACCAGTTGGCTTATTGCCAATCGCTGCGGCAGGCATTGATATTGATGCCTTGATGGACGGCGTTAAACTTGCAAGTCAAGAACTCAACACACCAATGCTCAGTGATAACCCAGCATATGTTTACGCTGTTGTTCGTAGAATGATGGAAAAACAAGGTAAGAGTGTTGAAATGTTCGTTTCATACGAGCCACACATGGTCTACCTATCAGAATGGTTAAAACAACTGTTCGGAGAATCAGAAGGTAAAGAATCGAAAGGTTTATTACCAGCATCAGTAAACTTCTCAACTGACCTTCATTCAATGGGTCAATTCGTTCAAGATGGATCGAAAATTCTTTTTGAAACACAAATTAGAGTAAAAACTCCAATTGAAGATACTACGGTACCAAGTGAAGAAGGCGACATTGATCAACTAAACTACTTAGCAGGAAAATCTTTAAACTGGATTAACGAAAAAGCATTCGAAGGAACTTTGGATGCGCATGTGAATACTGGAAACGTTCCTAACGTCTTATTAGAAATTGAATCAACAGATGCCAAAGATTTTGGCTATCTTGTTTATTTCTTCTTTAGAGCATTAGCAATGTCAGTTTACATGTTAGACGTCAACCCGTTCGATCAAGAGGGTGTTGAAGTTTACAAAAAGAACATGTTTAGTTTATTGGGTAAGAAATAACAATATAAAAAAAAGAGGCACACATTCAAATTTGAATGTGTGCCTCTTTTGTAATTAT
>CBDUDQ010000127.1:0-2409 GCA_965365985.1 uncultured Erysipelothrix sp.
CTTATTGGGACTGGTGTTAATGTGAATGAGTTCGCTGCGATGGAAGCTTTATATGCTAAAGGTGAAATGACAACTCAATGCCTGATTGATTCTGTTTTAATCCCAAACAGCTCAATGACTTATGTTCTTGAAATATTAAATAAAAAAGAATACATCACACGCATTAAGAAATCTTCGGATAAAAGAATTCAAATCCTTTCTTTGAGTGATAAAGGAAAAGTGTTTTTCGAATCTATTTATGGGAATCATTTTTCTCATATGAGAGCGCTGTTTGATGTCTTAAGTGAAGAAGAGGAATTGCAGTTACAGGTCTTGTTAAAGAAACTTGGTAAGAAAGCTGAAGGTGCATTAAAATGAATCATATTATAAAACAAGGTAATAATGAGGAAGTAATCATCACACTTCATGGGACAGGTGGCAGTGCCGATGATTTGTTTGGTATCGCCCGTTTAATCGACCCTGATGCGACGTTAATTGGTTTTGAGGGCACTGTTATAGAGAATGGAATGCGCCGTTACTTTGAGCGTTATCCAGGCGGCGGGTTTAATCTGGAAAGTTTGGCCTTGGCATCTCAAGACTTATTGGATTCCATCGAAATGGTTAAAGAAAAATATCATCTTTCAGATAAGAAATTCACTTTATTGGGCTATTCAAATGGCGCGAATCTTTCAATTGATTTCTTTAAGGTATTTGATAATACAAATATTTCCCAAGCAATACTATTTCATCCTTCATCAATTACACCTGATAAAGGATTCAAGAATCAAATCAATACCAGAGTTTTCATGACTTCTGGGGTAAATGATCCGTATATCTCTGTTGATGATTTTAACTCAATCCTAGAAGATATGGTTTATAACTTTAAAAATGTTGAATCTTTTACGCATGAGTTTGGACACCAACTTATGGAAGATGAAATTATGCATGCAAGAGAATTTTATAACAAAAAAGATTATGAGGAGACTAAATGAGTAAAATACACTTTGATTTTGATTTAATAGAGAACGAATTGCGTTCAAAACTTTTAAAAGGCAGCGTGATTCCCAGACCCATTGCTTGGATCAGTACTTTAAATGAAACAGGAACTCTTAACTTGGCTCCTTTCAGTTACTTTAATGTTGTTTCTTCTACAATGATGATCGTGTCATTTATGAGAATGGAAGCATCTCAAAAGGATACATTTGTTAATCTCATGAGAGAAAAGGAAGCAGTGGTTCATATTGTTGATTATTCATTGTTGGAAAAGATGGATGAGACAGGAAAGTTCTTGGTAAGAAATGACAGTGAGTTTGAGAAGAGTGACTTATCTTTGTCATCCAGTATAAAAAATAGAACGCCTGGCATCAAAGAAGCGCTGGTAAGCTTTGAGGTTGTTTTAGATCAAAGCATTCCCTTAACTTATTACGATAATAATGACACAGAAGCGGACTTAGTAATTCTTAGAGCCATCGCATCCAGTGTGGATGAATCCGTTTATAATTCCGAGAAAGAATACATTATGGGTAAAGAATTAAATCCAGTTTCTCGATTGGGTGGTGTTGAATACGGCTTAACCGAAGTATTGGATTTTGAAAGAAAATTTTGAGATTAAAATTATAATATACTTGTATTATTAACTTTCTTTGACTAAAAAAAAAAAAAAGTTATAATGTCATTAAGGATGTGTAAGACACACAAAGGGGATGGCATGAATAAGAACAAGTTGTTATTGATAGCATCTATATTTATTTTTATGATCGGATTTCTTTCTATCTTTGAACATGATTTGGTTTTACCGCTTTCAAGTGAATTGAGTTTAGTATCTAAGTTTGAAAAGAACAATCCTGATATGGAATTAAAGAAAGTATTTGATGAGGAAAAATTCAAATTATTCCTTTATCAATCATATGTGGATTCAGGTTCATACAATCTTCTTGAGATGAGGAAAAATACTGTTTTTAATAAATTCAAAGTTGAGGAAATTATTCCCATCAATGAAGGGCATTTATTTAATGTTATCACTACAGGAAAAACTATTTATCCTTACGATCTCAGAGTAGAGGATGGCAACTTTAACCTAGATATTGGTTTAGTAAGCAATAAAAATAGTTTTATGCCTTACCTGTATATCATTATTTCAATTGGGGGGTTGATAGAATCAATCCGTAATCTAAAAAAACTAGATTAACATTTAGAATAACTTAACTCTTATTAAACTTACTTTTAAAAAACTGGTGGAAATCAGTTTTTTATTTGTAAGCATACTAAAGGTGTGAGACCCGTAAGTCTTAGAATGATTGGGGATAACATTATTTTTTAAAAAAGAAATAAGGATCATTTTTGTAAGAAAAGCGCTTTGATAACTGTTAAGAAGTGTTTAAAATCTATTGATGTATAATAAAGCCCAGCCAACTCTATCGAATGATGATG
>CBDUDQ010000128.1:0-2272 GCA_965365985.1 uncultured Erysipelothrix sp.
AAATAATTACTAAGTGGCTTGATCGTACAGTCAGAAAGAAATCATTGAATCCGAAACAAAAAACAATTTATCCAATTGTTTCTAGAGTGTTTAAGTTTGTGGTTTATTTTATTGCCATTACGATGGCACTAGAAATATTCGGTGTTAACACCACTCCAATCTTGGCAATCGCCAGTGCTGGTAGTGTGGCTGTTGGGTTTGGTGCACAAGCTTTAGTTAAGGATGTCATTGCAGGATTCTTCATCTTAACTGAGAATCAATTTAATGTGGATGATATTGTTAAGATTGCTGAAGTGACCGGGACTGTTGAGGAAATTGGTCTCAGAATCACAACACTTCGTAATGGGGTGAATGGTGAACTCTATATCGTTCCCAATGGAGAGATTCGTTTGGTCACAAATCTTACCCGTGAATATATGGTTGCGGTAGTGGACTTCCCGGTACCTTATAATCATGACTTAAATGAAATCATTACAATGCTAGAAGACATTGTTAAAGATTACAGTTTGGGAGATTCAACATTGGAATTTCCTAGTGTTGTCGGTGTCAACCGTTATGAGGCCAGTGCCGTTATGGTTCGAATCGCATGTAAAACACGCAGTGGACAAAACTGGGCAGTTGAATATGATCTGCGTAGAACTCTTAAAAACGAATTAGAACATCGTGGCATTTACATTCCAGTCAATACACGTACCGTTCATCTTGAAACTGAAATTAAGAATAATCAATAAATAAAATTAAAGTAAAACAAAGACAAACAGCGTTCAATAAACTGTTTGTCTTTGTTTTAGGTGATATAATACTAGAAAGAGGTGTGTCTATGAAAACAAGAATCGAAAATCAAAAGAAATTATATTTTCAAATGAATAACGGCATGGTCCAAACCCGAAAGAATAATCTAAGAGCCATAGAAAACTGGATCAAGCACAATAGAAAACGAATTTATGAAGCGCTCTATTTAGATTTGGGTAAATCACCATTTGAAGTCTTTGAAACAGAACTATTACCGACTCTCAATGAAATCAAGTATCTCTTAAAGAACCTAGATAGTTTATCTGCAACAAAGAAAGTGCGCTCACCCTTATTCTTATTCAAGGCTAAAAGCAAGATTGAGAAAAAACCATACGGACAAGTATTAATTATGTCTCCATGGAACTACCCGTTCCAATTGGCTTTATCTCCGATGGTCAGTGCATTAGCAGCAGGGAACTGTGTTGTTTTAAAACCGTCTGAGATTTCTGAAAACACTTCTACTTTACTTAAAGATATGTTTGATGAACTCAATCTTAAATACTGGGTAGAGGTTGTTGAGGGTGATGTTGAACTCACACAAGAACTACTTGATATGCCATTTGATTATATTTTCTTTACGGGCAGTACTGAAGTAGGGAAAATTGTCATGAAAAAAGCGAGTGAGCATTTAACACCGGTTACTTTAGAGCTTGGCGGTAAGAGTCCGTGTATTGTCGATGAGAGTGCTAAGATTCATTTAGCAGCGAAGCGCATTGTTTGGGGCAAGTTTTTAAATTCAGGTCAAACCTGTGTCGCTCCAGACTATATCTTAGTGGACAGAAAAGTAAAAGAATCACTCATAGATTCATTAGAGTATTGGATTGATAAATATGTTCTAGAACATATGGATACTTATCCAAAGATTATTTCAGAAAAACACATCAACAGATTAAGAGGTTTGGTTGATGGACAATATTGTTTGAATGATGTCATTGTCAATGCTTCAAATCAATTCTTACCTATATTGGTAGACGAGCCAGCACTGGATTCAAAGCTCATGAAAGAAGAAATCTTTGGACCGATCTTACCCATCGTTTCATATACAAACTTAGAAGAAGCCATTGAAATCGTTCAATCAAAACCCCATCCATTGGCTTTATACCTATTCAGTCAATCAAAGAAAACACAAGAACTCGTGTTAGACCAATTACAATTTGGTGGCGCGACCATCAACGATACCATCATGCACTTAGCAAGCCATCATCTTCCATTTGGTGGTGTGGGTGCCAGCGGTATGGGTAACTATCACGGTAAATATGGTTTTGAGACCTTCACTCATAATAGAAGTGTCATGAATCGTGCAACCTGGATTGATGTGCCGCTTAGATATGCGCCTTATGGTTGGAAGTTAAAGATCTTGGAAGTATTGTTTGGTTAATTTTATTTCTTTATGATTAATTTTAATGACGTTATTACAAACATTAATTACATATTTTCACAAAAGGCCCTCATGAAAGGGCTTTTCTTTTTCTTGAGTTTA
>CBDUDQ010000129.1:0-2254 GCA_965365985.1 uncultured Erysipelothrix sp.
CATTATTCAAATACATCTCGGATGATAATAAAGAAAAAGAAAAGATTTCTATGACCGCACCTGTAATACAACAAGAAGATAAAGGGATTCAGAAGATGGCTTTCATTTCACCAAAAAAATTTGAAGGGAAAGTGCCAGAACCAAATAATCCCAAGATAAAAGTAAAAGAGTTTGAAGAAGGCATCTTTGCGGTTGTTCAATATTCAGGACTCTCTACTGATAAAAAAGAAAAGAAGTTAAAAAAAGAACTTGAAGCTTGGGTTCTTGAAAAAGAATTCATAAAAGAGTCTGATTTTATGTTGGCATTTTATAATGCGCCATTAGTATTGCCAATGCTCAGAAGAAATGAGATATGGCTTCGTGTGAGTCATTCATAATAAAAATAACAAAGTCCACCAAGTAAATTTACTTGGTGGACTTTAGTTTATATTTATTTTAATTTAGCGTCTTTATCAATTTTCTTGAGTTTTCTCTTTAATGTAACATTCTCATTATAATTATATTTAACATAACTTTGTTTGAGCTCTTTGCTCATTGAAACAATGATCATTAACAAAATGATTGAAAACGGAAGACCCAAAATTACAACTGCTGACTGAATGGTAATGAGCGCTTTCTCGCCACCAATCAATAGGATTGAAATTGCAATCAAACCTTCTATCAAGGCCCAAAATATTCTTTGTGCTTTTGGCGGTGTTTCAAGCCCACCACTGGTTAAACTACTTACAACAAGAGAACCAGAGTCACTACTTGTAATAAAGAAGTTGATGATTGCGATAACAGCTACGATAGATAGTGCAATTTGTAAGAAACCTGAATTGGTTAAGTATCTAAACATTTCAAACATAGATGTTGCTACGTTGGTATCAATGGCAGTTTTAATAACACCATTGTTGAGGTTGTTTACATAAACACCTGAAGCTCCAAGAATTGTCATTGCAAAAGTAATTGCCAATGTGGGAACAATCAAAACTCCAAAAGCAATTTGTTTAATGGTTCTCCCTTTGGATATTCTTGCAATGAAAGTTCCTACGAAAGGTGCCCAAGAAATCCACCAAGCCCAATAAAATACAGTCCAATCCCCTTGCCAGGCGACATCCTCAGGACTGATTGCGGTGAAAAATCCAAGATTTATAAAGTCTCTTAAGTAAATTCCTAAACTTGATAAGTAAGTTGAAAGAATATAAGTGGTCGGTCCAATCAGTAAAATTCCTATGAGTAAGATGCCACTGACAACTAAGTTTGCTTCACTCAGCCATTTGATTCCTTTAGAAACACCACTCACCACAGAGAGGGTAGCAATGAAAGTAACAACGACGATAACAATAAGTTGTACTGATGAGGCATCAGGCACCCCGAACACAAAACTGAGGCCAGAGTTAATTTGTTTCGCACCAAGCCCCAATGAAGTCGCTAGACCAAATAAAACTGATAGTGTCGCAACAGTATCGATAATATCTCCCATGATTCCGTAAATCTTATCCTTTAACAAAGGATAAAATAGGCTTCGAATTGCAAATGGCAATCCTTTATTATAAGAGAAATATCCAAGCCCAATGGCCAGAAGTCCATAAACTGCCCATGCGTGCGCACCCCAGTTTAAGAACATAACCTTGAAGTTATCAAAATTAGATCCACTCTGTAATGCTGTAGGGATGTTTAAGTGTTGTATTGGTTCAGCAACGCCATAGAAGAAGATCCCAATTCCAATTCCTGCACTGAACATCATAGCAAACCATGAAATATCCTTGTATTCAGGTTTAGCTGTATATCCACCCAATCGAATCTTACCGTATTTAGAAAAACCTAAATAAATAAGAAAGATGAATGCTGCATTAATCGTAATGACATAAAGCCAGTTAAAGTTCTCATTGATGAAAACATTAATACCTCCAAATAGTTCAGATGAAGCATCTGGTTTAGTGATTGTAAAAATTATAAAACCTAAAACCAAAATTGCAGTGACCACTGAAACAAATATATTCATGTTCAGTCCAAATTTAGTAAAGTTTTTAGCTTGTAATTTTTGATGTTCTTTATTCAGTTCCATATATTCTCCTTTATTTTTAAAATCTTAAATCATAGTTCTATTAAAGATTCGTTTTAAGTATTTTCATATAAATAAGAAATAGAAAACAAGCTCATCATATATACCCCTATATCTAACAAACTCATCTCAGTGATGTCTTAAAACGATACTTACTAAGGATAAAGACATTTATGTCCTTTGTCAAACATAGGGCTTAAACAGCAA
>CBDUDQ010000130.1:0-2243 GCA_965365985.1 uncultured Erysipelothrix sp.
TGGTAGTACAGTACAAGAAGGTCAAATCATTCAACTGGACTCTTCTTATTCTAGTGTTGGACCTGTTGGACCTTTGGATATTACAGTCAATATAGAATTTGACCCTCTTTTAGTAGAGCTTATTTACGATGCTCCGGCATTAAAATATGTAACAATGGATCCAATTAAATTAGACAAATATCTTATTTATCCAAAAGGAGGTAGGGCAGACGAAACATCTTGGAAAATTTTAGACCCTAAAGTTACTAAGTCAACTGTAAAAGTTGCTTTAGAGGCTGGTGATAATGACATCAGAATCGAACAAACTGGAAAACTTTTCTCGGTGTTTTTTAGAGTTAAGGATAACATCACGCCCGGTACACCGATACACTTTACGCACTATGTGGATCAGTCGGGAGAATCGACATCTATAGGAGCAAATGGAAATACCACAAATATTGATTTCAAATCTGCTTTCGTGAAAATTGCTGGAGAAACTGTTGTAGAAAATAATAAAGTGACAAATATAACAGCAAAAGGATCAACTGGAGTTGAAACTTACGATTATTTGAAAGATGTTTTTAATCCATCTCAAGCAGACAAAACTCCTTTTGAAATTGTAGTACCCAACAGTGTTAAAGATATCACTTTTGATGGCGTTTTAGATCCGCTTGCAAAAGGGACTACTTTAAAACACGGAAGAGTGGACGCAGTGGGTAATGTTATCTCGGGAGGTTTAGCTTTGAGTGTCGGTGATAACTATTTTATGACGACTGTATCCAATAGTGCTCAAGAAGTAGTTAAACAATACAGGTACACAATTAGAAGGTTGTCCAATGCCACAAATATTAAAGTTTTAGCAACTGATGATAACGGACAAGCAATTTTATTTGTTCCGCCCAACACGGGTGTTGTTTTGGGTTCAGCTAGTTTTGTCGATTTAAGTTATATTAAACCAAGTACAGAGACTCAAGTTGAAGTAAGTTCTTCAACAACTGATGTTAGTGGTAACAGAGTAACGATTCTTAAGAAACTGAATGACCCTCTGTTTACGGTATTTGATGTTAAAGTGACACCAGAAGATGCACAGGAAAAATTCAGTACAACTGTTCAGGGAATAAATGATGTCAAAGAGACTGAATTTAACCGAGGTGTTGCAGTTGTACAAGAGTATACGCTTGAGAGGAAATCAAGTGATAATGCTTTAACTTCTATTGAAGTTAATAATTCAGATGGCCTTAAAGAACAATTGAAACTTTGGGAAACTTCTCAAGATGAGTATCGACTGGATGTATCTGATAAAATCACTAAAATTGATTTAATTGTAATTCCAAAAGATAATGCGACTACAATATTTACGCCTGATTCTCAATTAAAAGGAATCAAGCTTAATTTTAATGAAAATATCATCGAAGTAGAGGTACGTGCGCCCGATGGTACACCAAAGATGTATAAGGTAATCATAAATCGCGTAGCAAGAAAAATTACTGATTTACAAAGTCTATCGGTTAAAACCGGTATTCCTGAGCTCAATGATTCAGTTCTTGCGCCTACAAAAATAACAAACATTACAATTCCATACCAAAAAGACGCTAAGGTTACTATTTTAGCTCAGCCAAAATTGGATTCTGGAGCAAGCGTTGTTCCTGGTAATGAAGTTCCTATTTTACTTGCTGTTGGCTTAAACTCATTTAAAGTTGAAGTTAAAGCTGAAGATAAAACTGTCAGTTCTATTTATACAGTTAATTTAACAATGAAAAAAAATCCTAACGCCTCAATTGAAGGTGGGATATTACCGGATACATCAAAGGGTGATGATTGGTTACAAGATCCATCAAACCCAGTGGTGGGTGATTCAGTGGGGGTAGTTGATCCACTAGACGAAACGGTCACCATTTATCGTTATGCTATGGATGTGTTAAATAAGAAGAAAAACTTTGGTATGAATGATCTCAAGTATCTAAATCCAGAAGGTGCAACAATTTCTGGTGGAGAGAATATAGATCTTGTTGTCGGAGAGAATACTTTTACTTTTGATCTTGTCAGTCAAGATACAAAGAGTATTTCGCGTTATATTTTCACTATTAATCGCGCTAAAAACACAGTTCCAAAAGCTGATGACATCATCATCACTTCGGTTCCTCAAGGAATCAGAACAGGAACTTTAGAAACTGGGTTAACATATAAAGTTGACTCGGCGGTTGAGTATACTATTGAGGCAATTTTAAGTGATGGATCATTTGCTCAAGCAGATACTGTAGGTG
>CBDUDQ010000131.1:0-2179 GCA_965365985.1 uncultured Erysipelothrix sp.
CAAGGGCGGACGTTGGTTCATCAAATAACATCATCTCTGGCTTCATTGCCATTGCGCGAATGATGGCCAAACGTTGTTTTTGGCCCCCAGAAAGTTTTTCAGGGAATTCGTGTGCTTTATCGGCAAGCCCCACTTGTTCAAGTAAAGCCATGGCTTCTGCTTCCGCTTGTTTCTTATCAATTTTCTTTTCTAAGATGGGTGTGAGTGTAATGTTGTCTATTACAGAGAGATTTGGGAATACATTAAAGTTTTGAAATACCATGCCAATTTTTTGTCTTAGTTGACTGAGATTGGTTTTTTTGTCGAGCAGTTCAATGCCATTAAATTGGATTGATCCTGATTCTGGTTTTTCTAATAAGTTTAAACATCTCAGGAACGTTGATTTACCTGAACCAGAAGGTCCGATGATCGAAACGACTTCACCTTTTTTAATGTCTTCACTGATGCCTTTAAGGACATGTAGTTTATCGAATGATTTATTTAAATCTGTAATTTTTACGAGTGTACTAGTCATTTTTGGCAAATTTCCTTTCGTAATGTTGTACGAGTTTAGAAAGTGGGAAAGTCATCATCAGGTATATGGCCCCTACAATGATTAGGGATTCAATTTTAAGTGAGGTTCTCCCAGAAACAATGCTTTCAGCTGTCATCAGTGATGTGATAAAGAAGATAGAGGCCAGTGAAGTCTCTTTAATCATTGTGACAAATTCATTCCCAAGTGCGGGTAAGATGTTTTTAATGGCTTGAGGGAGTATGATTTTTTTCATCATATTCGAATGAGATAAACCCAGACTCTCAGCAGCCTCAAATTGACCTTTATTAACAGCATTGATTCCTGATCTGAATACCTCTGCGACATAGGCGCTGGAGTTGATGATAAGGGCCATGATAACCCAAACAACATCACTTAAATCTATAGGAATGAATTGAGAAACACCATAAGTAAAGAAGTATAGTTGAAGTAAGATCGGGGTTCCACGAATCACTTCTACATAAAGATTGATGAACGAGTTCAATATTTTATTTTTATTCATTTTTCCCAGTGCAAGTAAACCACCCAATAGTGTTCCAAAAAGAACGACTATGAATGAAATCCAAATGGTTCCCCATGCACCTTCTAAGAATACACTCCCATAACGAGAGAGTATTTTAAAGATTCTTTCAATCATTAGATGCCGATTTCTCCAAGTTCTTTAGCGAGTTCAGTGGCAGATTGCATCCATTCAACATACAAACCTTTTTCAACGACTTCATCAATGATTGCGTTGACTTTAGCCATGAGTTCTTCTTGATCTTTCGGTAAGATAACCATCGTGCCATCATCTTCGTTCAATGCGAATTTAATTTCTGATAATTCTAATGTTTTATTATTTAACATAAAGCCTTGACCTGCTTCACAAGAAATTGCGAGAGCGTCAATTTTATTATTAAGTAATTGTAAGATGCCATCATCAAGAAGTTTAACCAACTTAACATCGGCTTCAGTTAATTGTTCATTTACATACCCCAATTGGGCTGAACCATTTTGTGCACCAATCTTAGCTGAATTGAAATCTTCTAGTTTTGTATATTTGCTTGCGTTATCTTTATTGATAAGAAGTCCTTGGCATGCTGATTCACTTGTGTCATAAGGTTTAGAGAAATCAATGATTTCTGCACGTTCTGCTTCAAATGTGAAGCCAGAAATACCCATGTCATATTTTTTTAGTCCTACTGCTGATGAGATGTCTGAGAAATCAACAGCTTTAATTTCTAGTTCCATGTCTAATTGTTCGGCAATATATTTTGCAAGTTCGATATCAGCACCAACATATTGTTCTTGGCCTTTTTTATCTGGGTTAATGAATTCATAAGGAGCGTAGTCTGGAGATGTCGCTACAGTGAGTGTAGCTTTAGCAGCGGGTGCATCTTGATCTTTAGCACCACACGCAGTGATTAGAAGTGCAATCGTAATTAAGGCAAATAATTTTTTCATATAAGTTCCTCCTTTAGGTGAATATGAATGTCATCTGCTAGAAGATAAAAAAACGCCTCTAGAAATGAATCTAGAGACGTATGGTTTAATATACGCGGTACCACTCTAATTGCCCAGATTTATATGGGCCACTCTCCTATAACGCTAGGTGGCGGTCTTGCCTACTATGAGTTCAACATGACATCTCCCAAGTGCGGTTCAGCT
>CBDUDQ010000132.1:0-2168 GCA_965365985.1 uncultured Erysipelothrix sp.
CAAATCATGGAATCTTGCGTATTTTTTTATGAATCAAAGTAGTATGAATCCAACAAATAAATAACCTCATGTTCAACACTCAGCTTAAACAAAAAGCGTTTCACTTTCTTTAAATCAATCAATTCATCTGTGTAATCATCAATAAGAGACATGTACTTAAGCTTTGTTTTCTCATCAACCACTTTTTTAAAATAACCCCACACATGCTGTAAGGCATTCACATTTTGCATGACCCTGTCATCCATCTTCATGGCCTCATCAACAGAATTATAAAAAGACAAGACATCCACCGGTCTCACTGAAAAAAGCTTTCTCAAATCATTATAATGAGCCTGTGATTTTGCCATCACCGCATACTTATAACGCGCCCACTCTTTCTCAAGTTCTTTTTGATCATCCTTAAGATAGATGTTTGCTTTAAGTGCACTTCTATTCTTATCCTTCACCTCAAGCATCACATCCATATCATAATTTGATACTTCTTTAATGAAATGATTTAAATCAATGGTATAAGAATGAGCACCCGGACGCTTACTACTATCCTGCTCACTATAATGAACCTTAGTCTTCCCATCCAAGACCCCCCAAGTCCCAAACACCCTGGCCATGATCTCATCCTTACTCAATTCTTCTAAGCTTGGATTGATCTCATGATGCAAGTTATCATAAATAACAGGAATGTTTATTACCCCGGAAATATTCAAGACATCCAAAAGCGTAAACAAGCGATCATCATTCTCAATCACCAAATGTCTTTTAATTCTCTCACTGAGTCTGTTTTGATAAACATCAATGAAACGCGCGATGGCCAAATCTTTATCACCATAAACCCCACCAACATGAAGAATCATCTTACTCTCTTGTGTACCACCCAAACTCTCAAGAATATCCGTATGGTACTCAAGCTCCAAAATCGAAGACAAAACCACATTTTCATCCAAAGAATTCAAAACCGTAAACTGACCCGGATGCACAGAAATACGCATCCCACTGGAAACAATTTTAGATTTTATGATCAACAACTTTTCTTTAAAAACATCTTTCCAATCAATCTGGTTTACATGCAAACTCCCAAAAGGAATTAAAGAAGACGTGATTCGAAACAGTTCAATTTTATGTTTAATATTATAATCAACAATTGCCTCCAAAGCATTCAAATTATGCTCAATTAAGACCAACAATTTCTCATCACTCAAAGAACTCAATCTCAGCGTTTTAAAATTACTCTCAAAGACATCAAGATTTAAGCAGGCATAGCCCACCCTCATTTCTTAGGAAACCAAGGAATAAACTTAGATGTCTTTTGAGTATACGCATCCCAACCCTTACGCCCCGCCATATTGCGCTCAAGCATTGCGACACCGGACACTTGAGTTAAAAGATAAGTGACCAAAAGCGGACTGACGATGAACCCAATATGAGTCCCGATACTAAAAGCCATCAGGAATATTCCCCACCACATAGAAACCTCACCAAAATAATTAGGATGGCGCGTTAAAGACCACACCCCCTGATCCATAATTTTCCCTTTGTTTTTCTTATCCTTCTTAAACTGAGCCAGCTGATAATCACCCACAACCTCAAAGAAGAAACCGATCATCCAAAAGAATAAACCCACATAGGTAAGCACAGTAAACTCACTCGCCAACTTTTGGTTGGCAAATATAACCGGCAAGTTAATGATTAAGTTTAAAATGAGTTGAAGTACATACATTTTAAGAAACATGTTTAAGGCAAAATTATCTTTCCAAAGCGCACGCTTCACCTCATAACGCTTGTCCTCAGGTTTACCGTGATTTCGCTTAAACAAATAATAAGCCAATCTCAAACCCCACACACCCACAAGAGAACTGATCACTAAAGCAACCATATTCTCCCTTGGACCATAGAGCCAAGAAACAACAGCACCCAAGACAAAACCAAGACCCCAAAACACATCAATTAAACCATG
The DNA here is from genome assembly GCA_965365985.1 of uncultured Erysipelothrix sp. Taxonomy (GTDB): domain Bacteria; phylum Bacillota_I; class Bacilli_A; order Erysipelotrichales; family Erysipelotrichaceae; genus Erysipelothrix. The sequence goes on from CBDUDQ010000132.1 coordinate 1,952, forward strand.
ATTCTTTTGACTTTGACCGTAAATAAACGCCAAAGTAAACATGAGCGCATAAGCAATGACTACATAAATCAATACCATGAACTATTCCCCCTTCTTATTCTTATCAATGAATGCGATGGCGACAGAGTGCTTTCCAGCAGACATTGCGACAATGGCAGAAGTCGGCACAATTTGAAGTGCCCTAAGCCCAGTCATTTCGAATATCTTATCTTCCCAT
>CBDUDQ010000133.1:0-2152 GCA_965365985.1 uncultured Erysipelothrix sp.
AAGCTCAGCTTCTCCCTTAAACCATTTCTACTCTAAGTAATTCTTTTCTAATCACAATTTGATACCACAAGACCATGATGGTTCCTTTGAACATTGAAGATATACTGATTGACCACCAAATACCACTCAATCCCATAGTAGGGATTAAAGCCATCGCTAAAGGAATTCTTAAGGCATTAAAGAATATTGATACTATTGGAGGCGCAAAAGTTTTACCCATACCATTAAAGGCACCAACGGTAAGCATTTCAAAACACATGAATACTTGTGAGAACGCAATCGCAAACATATATCCCACTCCCATATTTATGACCTCAGGGTCACTGATAAATATGGAAAAGATGGGTTTTGGAAACAGCGCGAATATCGCAGTCACAACCAAACCAAATATCGTTACTAATTTTAAAGCCTTTCGGTAACCTTGAACAATACGTTCTGGTTTCTTACCACCCATGTTTTGACCTACGAATGCCGATATCGCACCCTGTAATCCACCAATAGTAACCCAAGTAATTGATTCAACTTGGATTCCTATTTTTTGAACTGCAATGGCGTCTGTACCAAATTGGATGACCAATCTTGCGATGATCATTGAAATCATTGTAAAGATAACATTTTGAGCCGTGACAGGCCAAGAGATGCGAATGACTTCCTTTGCTTTTTTAAAATCAAATTTATTTTTTAAACTAGAGAATAACTCTTCATTCGCATAGATATAAAGTATCAACAAAGAAACCCCACGAGAAATTGTTGTGGCCCAAGCCGCACCAATGACTCCCATCGCTGGGAAACCAAATAAACCGAAAATCATAATTGGATCTAAAATAATATTAAAAATTAGACCCGTAGTATTGGCTTTAAAGGTTATCTTAGTATTACCATATGATGTCAGGATGGTCGTCATCAAAGTACTCATGAAAATAAGAGGCACACCCACCAAGGCATGTCTGAGATACTTAATCGCCATCGCTTCAACCAGTTCATTTTCCATATTAAAGAAACCAATGAATGGCTTCGTAAAAACGAAAACAACTGAGATGAAAATTATTGATAAAATTAAAGCAATCACCAAACCATTTTTAGTGTACGTTTTGGCATCATTGTGATTATCAGCACCCAGACTTTGAGCAACCCTAACACCTGTTCCGATTACAATCAATGTTGAAATGCCTGTCGCCAAATTTATATAAAAGTTAGCTGTACCAATTGCCGAAATGGCATTTGCACCCAAACGACCAATCCAAACCATATCGATCAAACCAAAAGCGGTTTGAACGAAGTTTGAAGCGATGATTGGCAATGCCAAAGCGAGGAGAACTTTTTTTATATCCCCTTGAATCATGTCTATATGCTTATTCATATTCTTAATACCTCATCTACATTTAATATAAGCGATTATATCACAAATTGAAACGGATGATGGCCATTAAACTCCAGCCTTTTACCATATTCAAAATGCCAACTCTATTTTAATCAATATCACCTTACTTTGAATGAAACTATAAACAAGTTATAATAGGAATATAAGGAGTGATACATATGATTAACGAAAGAATCAAACGCGTCATTAACAACCACCAAATGTCCTGTGGACATGCGGGACATTACCTGTACCTACTGAAAGGCTTCAATGATTTTATTGAAAAAATTGACATCCCTGTCGAAGCACTCGATAAATCGAAACTAAATTCTAAAATTAACTTCTATTGTCTTTTAGAAGATGCTTATGACTTTGATGTCAATATGATTGAATCATTAGATAAATATGATTATGAAATATGGACCATAGACTACAACTTATTTGGAAATGAATTTCTTTCAAATACAGACGCAGCACCCTACGAAACAAGCCAAGAATTAAAAGACAAATATTTAGTCACTTATTCTCAACCTGGATGGTTTGAGGAAAGAAAAAGTGTTCCAGTATTCAATATGGACAATCCACTAATTGGCATTGTAGAAGATCCACAAGAAACTAGAAATAACGAAGCACTGCTAGAATTGAATCAATCCTTCTTTAAATAATCTTAAGAAAGCCCTAGACAGATAGTTGATGCGATTCTTTAATACCGAGTTTTTGAAGAAGCGGTTTCCATCATTAATCCAAAATATGATTTGTTTCCACTTTAAAAAAAACATGACTTTAATTTGT
>CBDUDQ010000134.1:0-2124 GCA_965365985.1 uncultured Erysipelothrix sp.
TTGTTTTGCTTGTTTAGAAATATCAGCATAACCTCTAGAATTCATAAAAGAGAATAATATTAAACTTGTCATGACGATATTATACTTGAAACTTTGTTGATTTAAAACCGCATGCGCGATTTTCTCTTCAACATTTTTTTGGAAAGAAATAATATCATCGATGCGATGTGAGTTCACTGAAGATATTTTTACCATCTCATTTTTATAGGCTCTTAATAGATGAATGAACTTCTCAAAGTTCATTTGATCATTGGAACCGCGATAGTTGGGACCATACATTCCAAAGCCCAAAGGTTTTGTAAATGCACCCACGAAACCATAAACTAATATATTAGATAAAATAGTTGCCTTATCCCCTTGGTTAATCTCAGATTCAATTCTTTTAACAAACTGATCATGATATTTCTTATCTTCATAGATTTCGTCCATTAAATTACGAAGGTTTTTCTTTGTAAAAACATCTTCACGTGCTTTTAAGCCCAATGCCTCGCGTGTCCATGATTGTTCTTTAGAAAAGACTTCCGAATTAATGGCAAAACCCAAAGGGTGATGGTCTTCAAAGTGAACTAAGATATTTTTAACTTTTTCAGCATTTTCATCAATTCTTATATAAAACATGAGACCTTCTTGATCAAAAGTATAGGACCAAGAATCCAAATTAAATCGTTCCCAAAGCTCGTAAAAAATAGAAAAAACAGCATAAGATACACGGTGATCTTGACGATCTTTTCCAGCATAAGCACCACTTAAAAGAAGCAGTGTGCCTTCTTGATTTTCGATCATCCCTGCCATGATTTTATGTCTCTTTTTTCTTAAATCTTCCATTGATTCTGATGTCAATTGAACTATATTCATCTAATAACCTCACTTATATTTATATTCTAACACAAAACTTAGCAACATAATGCCGTTATTTTCACAAACTTTTAGAATTATCGCTCAGTACGATAAAAAGTCAGTAAAATCAAAGGAATTATCATCCATGAAGCAAAAAACCATAAGGCAGGTCGGATTCCAATCCACTCCACCATGACCCCGGAAACAATCGGAATGATAACACCCGATAAGCCCAAAGTAATAGAGACCGCAATCATTAAACCTGTACTTCTAAGAGAATCCGGAATTTCACGATACACCAAATCTTTATGTGTTAATAAGAATAGTGGAAACGTAAACACTTGTAAGGTTGAAATTAATACAATCGAAACAACATTTGGGGCCATTGCCGATAAGACAATTCTTATAAACATAATAATAGAAGCAAATACAATTAATTTCTTCCCTTTATATTTTAGAAGCAGTCTGGATCCAAGATACAATAAAGGCAACTCAAACATCGCTTGTATAAACCATTTAACACCTATTACTTTTTCAGTACCACCCAATGCAACAATTAAATCAGTAATCGTGATATTTTCAACATTATAAACAGCAAACACAACAAAATATATAAATAACAATAAAACATAGTTTTTGTTATGAAACAATTTCATAACGCTCTTGAAATTGATTTTCTCAACTTCAACCTTGGTAATATCTACCATCTTGAATGCCATAAATATGGTAATGAAAGACAAGAAAGCGACCACATAAGCCATCGACTGGTAAGAATACCTCGCAATGATGAATCCTGATGCCAAAGAAGAAACCGCCCACCCCATCGAACCAAAGCTTCTAATGAAGCCAAAATCAGGTCTTAAATCATCAGAAGCCATAATCCACGTTTCAAATAAGTTTGCCAAAAGCCGCGATATACCACTTGCGAACCCTAGAAAATAAAAATGGAACCAAAAATCGTTTCTATTCACAGTAAATGAAAAGAAAGCCAATACCACCATAATGACGGTCAATACAATAAAGAATTTTTTTATGGTATTAAATTTATCACTCAGATATCCAATAAATATTTGAGATACGATTGATATCACAGAAACGAAACTGATGACATATCCCCTTTCACTTGGAGAATATCCAAGGTGGGTCAAATAAGGTACCATTTGGGTTATCAGTAAAGCATAAGAACCAAATGCGATCGTCATCGCTAAAGAAAAGTTAAACTTATTGCCAATTTTATTCATAGTAAACCCCTTCATTGGTGATGATCACATCACAAGCGACATCATG
>CBDUDQ010000135.1:0-1952 GCA_965365985.1 uncultured Erysipelothrix sp.
ATTTGGGTCTTTTGGCAGCTGAGTCACTAAGCTACTATGCGCTGGGTGAAAAAGCGGGGCAAATGATTAAGTCCATCTTAGTAGATGGAACTAAAGTAGAATCAATGCCAGTGGCAGTGGTTGAAAACACAAACCTTTATGTGAACACTGAAGTGGCTGAGATGTTAGGGATTGATTTACCAAAAACCATAACAGATCGTATGAATAAATAAATTAAAATCATGGGTGTTTACATATTATGAAAACAATTTCATAAAAAATGTAAATACCCATTGCTTTTATCATTTTGATTTGCTATTCTATAAACAAGAGAGGTTGGGACTGATTATGACAACACAAACAATGACATTAATTTCCCAACTGGGAAACTGGAGCTTTTATTACTATTATAACTAATCGGTTGATATACCTTTGTGGATATCTACCGTTTTCTAATGGTAAATCTACATAGGCTCCTTGAAACCGTTTTATTTTTTTCTTCAAGCTGACATGTAGATGTCAGTTTTTTTAATTCTCAAACAAGGAGGAAATAAGATGAAGAAAATTCTAATGGTATTGTTATCGGTAATGATTTTGGGTGCATGTTCATCCCAGAAAGATGACGAATTTGTGGTGGGGGTCATACAATGGGCGACACACCCTGCGTTAGATGACTCCTATGAGGGAATGGTCAAAGGCTTAGAAGCGAAGAATTTAACATCAAGAATTAAAGTCATTAGAAAGAATGCCAATGGCTTGGCACCCGATGCCAACCAAATAGCAGATCAATTTGTTCGAGATAAGGTGGATGTGATCTTTGCGATCGCGACACCCGCGGCACAATCAGCCATGAACGCCGTAGAAGGAACAGACATTCCTGTTATCTTCTCAGCAGTCAGCGATGCGGTTGATGCAGGACTCTTAAAGAGCAATGAGAAACCTGATGGACAAGTCAGTGGTGTATCAGATTCAGCACCCCTTAAGAAACATTTAGAACTCATGAAAGAAGTCATTCCTACACTCAAATCAGTGGGTGTCCTATTTAATACAGGTGAGCGAAACTCACAACTACAAATAGAACAACTTCACGATATTGCGCCTGGTCTGGGCATTATTATCGTAGACAAAGGGGTGAGTGAAGCAGGAGATATTGGTTTCGCGGCACAACAACTTTCAGAAGAAACAGATGCCATGTACATCATCACAGATAATTTAATTGCGGGTGCCACTGGTTTGGTCTCTGATCAATCCAGTAAAAATGGAAAAGGTGTATTCATGGCAGAAGATGGTCAATTTGATCAAGGGGTCTTGGCTTCTGATTCAATCTCATACTTAAATTTGGGTGAAAAAGCAGGACTCATGATTGGTGATTTATTACTCAAGAATAAAACAATTGCAGAAATGCCTGTACAAAGTGCAGTTGAGACAAGTTTAATGGTTTCTCAAAAAATGGCAGACTTATTGGGAATTGAATTTCCTCAATCGGTATTGGATCGTGCGGTGATTCGTTGATGCTTGGATTCTTAATTGATGTCATGATTCAGGGTTTGTTATATGGGGTCATGTCTATGGGGGTTCTCTTATCTTATAAGATATTAGATTTTCCTGATTTATCTGTAGACGGGAGCTTCCCCTTAGGGGCGGCTGTCAGTGCTATTTTAATTATCAATGGGGTCAATCCCTGGATTGCTTTACTGGTTTCGGTCGTTGCGGGTTGTATTGCAGGGTTCATTACCGGATTCTTACATGTAAAATTGGGAATTGAAGGTTTGATGTCAGGAATTTTAGTCATGACTGGTTTATACTCAGTCAACCTCATGGTTGCGGGTGGGTCATTCTGGGGGTCTAAATCAAACTTACCTCTATTTAATTACGATACTTTATTCTCATTCAACTTATTTGAATTCTTGAATTTACCCCCAATCCTTCAAGAAAACTATAAAGTCTTCTTAATGATTGGTGTGGTCTTGTTG
>CBDUDQ010000136.1:0-1848 GCA_965365985.1 uncultured Erysipelothrix sp.
ATCAAATCAAACTTCGTAATTGCCGACTTCTATCAAGTCTTATCAGTATTAAGCTTGTTCTCAATGTTAGTAGCTGGATACTACATTCTTAATGTACTTTTAGAAACTAAAGCATTCTCAAGTTTAAAATCAGATAAAAAGAATACTATCAGAGAAAATACAAATCCAGAAAATAAGAAATGGGCCATCATTACAACACTTATTAACGTGGCATTTGCTTTCTTAAGCATCACAGCAATCTATAAATTAGGTTTCGGTTACTTTGCTTTAACTTGGTTACCACAACAAGTTTCTAACATCTTTGCTTTATGGTCACTCATTAACGGTTTATTCATGTTATTAGTGATGTTCGTTACTTACCAATTGGTTGGTAAAAAACAAGGACTTAAACTTTCTGATTGGGGCGTCACAATTGGACTTGCTGACTTCGTTAAGTCGATTGCATTGGCCCTCTTAACTTTCGTAGCTATGATGACACTCACATACATTGCAGGATTCGTATTCCAAATGGATATGAGAATGTATCTATGGGGAATCAGACAAATACCATTTAACAAATTATACTTACTATTGATCTACGCACCGTTCTTCATTATCTTTGCGGTATCAGTCAGTTTATCAATCAACGGTATGAACTATGTTAAATTCTCAAAAGAAAAAGAATGGATCAACACTGTAATCATTGCTATCTTAAACATGATTCCACCACTATTCATTACTGTACTTGGTTACTCACTGTTCAAGAAAACTGGAGTACAACCAAATATCTTTGGATCAGACTATACATTTACTAATATGATCAACGCAATACCAGCTTATCCAATTGCAGTTATCTATATTAGAATCTTAAACAAACATACAAAGAATCCTTATATTCCAGGAATCATTGTTGGATTGCTCTTCGCATTCTTCCAAGTTGCTTCATTGTTTACAATGCATGCATACTTATTTATGTAAGATATAAACACAAAAACAAGAAACTAAAACACATCCTCAATTGGGTGTGTTTTTTCTAACCATAAAATAATATATCTTGACTTAATCACAATATCGACTTACAATATCGATATACGATATCGGAGGGCATATGAAAAAACAAGCACAAGTATTAACAGAATCGATGTACTATGTTTTGATGGCTTTATATGCCAAAGATACATTCGGCACAGAGATTGTTGAGTTCATTGAAAAGCAAACATTGGGACGAGTTCCAATGGGTCCAGGAACTTTATACACCATATTATCAAAGTTTGAGAGTGAAGAATTAATTCAAGAAATTGCGGTAGAAGGCAGAAAAAGAACTTATGCCATTACGCACAAAGGAAGACACCACTTCGAACTTGAACTTATGAGACTTGAATCACTGGTAAGAGATGGTAGAGAAATCATAAAGGAGAAGGAAGATGAATCGATATAAAATTCTAAGAGTAGATGAAACCGAAATTGAAATATTTGAAAGTTTTTTGAATAAATCTGCTGAACAAGGTTGGCATCCAATGAATCATTGGACACGCTATTTTGGAATATTAAAGTTTTCAAAAGCTTTAATAAAGAAACCTAACTATACCGTCTTGTTTAATCAAGCTAAGACAGGTGCTCAATTAAAACTTAGCAAATCCCAGACAAAAGGCGAGAGTGATGAAAAGTTTAAGGCGTTTTTAGAAGAATTTAATGTGGAACATGTCATGAAATATAGTAGTTTCGACATTCTTTATACTGAATCAGAAGTTGATGTTTTTACGGATCGAGAATTTCAAAATGATATCATTAAAAACTTTATAAAAAAAATATCTGTGTATTGGTAAAGTGTTAGTAGACACAGAAAAAAGTCTACTAACACTTTTTTTG
>CBDUDQ010000137.1:0-1844 GCA_965365985.1 uncultured Erysipelothrix sp.
AGTTCCAGACTTAACAAACACAACCGCAGGTCTTAAGAGTTTATTATAGTTTGAACTCATTGAATGCGTATAAGCCCCTGTAGAGGAAACCAACAACAAGTCACCAACAGAAGCAAAAGGCAATTTAAAATCATTGATCAAGACATCCCCTGACTCACACAACTTACCAGCAATGGTGTAAGTATGAGAAATAGATTCATCTAACTTAGAAGTCAAACAAGCCTCATACTTCGCTTGATATAAAGCAGGACGCGGATTATCACTCATCCCGCCATCAATAAAGATGTAATCCTTTTTACCATAAGTTTCCTTTAAATCCCCGACCGTATATAAAGTAGATCCAGCATTACAAACAATTGAACGCCCAGGCTCAATTGTTACTGTGGTGATGGACAAGCCCAATTCTAATATACGAGAATATAAAGTAGATAAATATAAACTTAAAAACGGAGCCAAATCAAAGGGCGTATCAGCATTAGTATAATAGACACCAAATCCCCCACCCAAATTAATGGCAGGCAATACAAGACCCAGTTCATTCTCAACCTTCTTATAAAAAGACAAGACCACATCCGCTGCCTTAATAAATGAATTCTCATCAAATATTTGAGATCCAATATGACAGTGGAAACCCAAGAAATTAAAAGAAGATGTCAAAGACAGCTCAGACACAATGTTCATGATTTCAGCATCATAAATGGATTCACCAAACTTAGAGTCATGATTACTCGTCTTAATGTATTCGTGTGTAGAAGCATCAATACCCGGATTAATGCGAAGATAAACATCCATCGTAACACCCAAAGAAGATAACTTAGACTGTAGTCGAGCCATCTCATATCGGTTATCAATGACAATCGTTCCACATCCCAATGAAATTGCCAAATCAAGTTCATCATCCAGCTTATTATTACCATGGAATATAACCCGAGACATATCAAATCCAGCCTTATAAGCCACCATCATCTCTCCACCCGAAGCCACATCCAGCGATAAACCAAAATCATTCACCAATTGCGCCATCGCTAAAGATAAAAATGCCTTTGATGCATAAGCCACATGAGTTAGTAAATGAGGATGAACAAAAGAAGTCTTAAACAAAGACAACTGCGATTCCAAAGCAGTCTGATCATAAACATATAATGGTGTCCCATAAGCTGATTTAAGCTCATTCATCCCCACTCCACCAATAAATAATTCACCATTTACATTTTCCATAGTTCCCAATAATTTCATAATAAACCTCCCAGTTTAAACAAGCCATAATTAATAAGATAAGATTAAAGAATTCGAATATAACAGTAATTAATAGAATTTAAAGAATTATAAGAAAAAATAATAACAAAAAAACTATGAGCAAAAGGGCGCATAGTTAAAGTGAAATAGCCTTTTACCCCAACATGAACAGCGCTTCACAGTAAATCTTGGGTAAGATTTACCAGACAGTCTTGTACTTATTCAGCACAAGCCCAACATCTAAAAGATGTTTCGGCGATCCAGCCTTTGATTTCAGCATCGCATCCTCTTATTCATATCGTTTCTATATTTAGTTTTGTTAATCATAAGCAATAAAGGGATTATTGTCAAGCTGAACAACTTGACGAACAATACAAAAAAAGCCTATATTTTAGATTCCATTTCATTAATCATTGATGATAAGTCATCCGGTTTGTTTTTATCTAATCTGTTGTTTTTCTTATAAGTTTCAATAGAAGCTTCATCAATCATGTCTTCTATCTTTTCAATTGTTGAATTCAAAATAAAATCACTCACACTCAAACCCAAAAACTCAGCATAAGCCTCAATGATTTCATTCTCTTTTTCACTGACTGTAATATTGATAA
>CBDUDQ010000138.1:0-1835 GCA_965365985.1 uncultured Erysipelothrix sp.
ACTTTAGATATGGCTGTGATTCCTGAACCCATGGCATCGGTGGGAGCACTCAATGGCCTATCTAAAACTTTAATGGTCAATGAAGATGAATTTTCACCCGAAGTCATGGTATTTAATGCAAAAGCAATTAAAGATAAATCTGTAGAAATTCAAAAATTCCATGATGCTTATAATAAAGCGGTTCATGAAATCAATAAGGACCAAAGAGTTGCCAAAGAAATTTTGATAAATCAATTGGGATTAAAACCCGAAATCATCAATGATTTTGATCTACCTCATTATAACGAAGCGAGAGTTCCCACCCAATCCTATCTAAATAAAATCATTCAATGGAATGAATCGGTCTTAGGAGCGAAGTTTGACCTTGAGTATTCTGAACTCGTCGATGATCAGTTTGTAAGATGATCAACCTAAAACATGTCAGCCTTGATTATGATGATGAGAACGCTGTTAAAGACATCACTTTGGATATCGACCAGGGAACTGTTCTTAGTATATTGGGGGCCTCAGGTAGCGGGAAGACCAGTTTGTTATCACTCATTTCAGGTCTAAAAAGTCCAAGTGAGGGGACTGTCGTGGTATGTAATTCACCCTTACTTAAACCAAGGCAAGAGACTGCGATGATTCTTCAAGATTATGGTTTGTTTCCCTGGAAAAGCGTTTATGAGAACATTGCGTTTACTTTACGTTTACGAAAGGTTAAATATTATGAAAAGATAGTTAGAGCGCATTTAACCAAGTTGGGCTTGGAAGATTATGCTAAAAGATATCCCCATCAATTATCTGGTGGTCAAAAACAGCGCGTTGCCATTGGCCGTGCTTTGGCCTTGGATTCTGATTTACTGTTAATGGATGAATCTTTTTCTGCTCTTGATTCATTAACTAAGGAGTCTCTTCAAGATTTACTTTTAGAATTACACAAAGAAAAAAAATTGACCATTATCTTTGTGACTCATAATATTGAAGAAGCGGTTTTCATGGGGTCAAGAATTTTGATCATGGAAAAAGGAAAAATAAAACAAGATTTTAATAATGATTTCCAGGGTCAAAGAGATTCAAATGAATTTTATGAAATGTGTCACAAAGTCAGGGCGTGTCTTCATGAATAAAAAGCTATACGGCATGAGTGTTATCTTTTTCTTTTGGATTGTAATGTACTGGGTGTTGAATACAAGTGCCATTCCTAATCCATTATCAACTTTAGTTTATTCTTTTAAATCTATACCTATATTAATCCCTCATATATTAATGAGTTTCATGAGAATCATGATCTCCTTGGTGATTTCTGCTTTTTTAGGGACCATTTTAGGTGTATTTATGGCTCGCAATAAATTTTTGGATGATTTACTTTCTCCAGTAGTGTACATTCTTTATCCCATCCCAAAAATTGCGTTCTTACCCATTTTGATGCTTTTATTTGGTCTTGGCGAAAGACCAAAGATTATCCTTGTGATTTCTGTGATTATTTTTCAGTTTATCATGTCAATTAAGGATGCTGTGAAGGACATTGATTTTGCTTATTTCAATTCTGCTGAATCTTTGGGTTTAAAGGGATTTCAAACATACAAACACATCATATTACCAGCCATCTTGCCAAGTTTCTTTACTGCAGTGAGAATCTCTGTGGGTGTCAGTATGGCAGTTTTATTTTTTGGGGAAAACTTTTCTACGCGTTTGGGTATTGGCTATTACATCATGAACTCTTATGCGATGGTCAATTATATGGGGATGTATGCGGGTATTATTGCTTTGAGTTTATTGGGATTGTGTATTTTCTCTCTCTTAGATTATTTTGAAAAGAAACTGTGCCCGTGGAATGAATAAGTATGAGGGGA
>CBDUDQ010000139.1:0-1624 GCA_965365985.1 uncultured Erysipelothrix sp.
ATCACCCTTAGAACTGCATCGACCATAAAGTCGTTGATACCGCCGAATCATAAATGGCGGTTTTTTTATATTTAATGCTTTGCAATAATAATCTAATCGGGGTTGAATAAATGCTTCGAGTTTGTGTCTGAAATGCAGATCAAAATAATCTTCAACTTTTTTATCACTCATTGAATTTGGTTTATAAATTGTAATCGTTTTGTCTGACTCTTCTATTTTGAATGTTGATGATTGAATTACCGTAAGTGACTTTGAGTTTCCGAATATGCGAATTACAGCATCTCGGTTTAAGTCAAAACCCATCGGTCTGTATTCTAGAAGTTTCTTCTGAATCCAATCTTGTTTTGATTTTACAAATTGTTCAATGGTATCTTGGTTTACATGATGGGGCGCGCGCACCAAAACAGCCCCATCTCTTACGATGAGGCTTATTGTTTTTCTGTTGCTTTTTTTTACAGTGAAGTTCATGTCAAGATTATATCATAAGCATGGTATAATATGTCACGGTGATAAAATGAAAAATGTAGAAATGTTTTACTTTGATGTTGATGGTACTTTATTGGACAATGACACACATGTCATTCCAACCTCAACCATTAAAGCCTTAAATAAACTCAAAGAAATGGGTTATTTAGTTGGTTTGTGTACTGGAAGAAATTATCAAGGAATCGTTGAAGCAAACATTCATGATTTAATTAAATGGGATGGCTATGTTTTAGCCAACGGTTCTTTATTACTTGATAAAGAAAGAAATGTGGTTAAGGAAATTTTCATCAGTGCTGAACTGATTAATTTACTTGATGCTCATGTCAGTGGCCCATTGCTTTTGGAAGGAAAAGAAAATTTCATTACAAAAGAACCCAATAAACCAATGTTAAGAGCGTTCAAACATTTTGGGATTCCAAATGTCTATCCAGTCAAAAAGTATGAAGCGGAAACCATTTATAATCTCATTTGCTATAATTATGATGAGCTCTTAGATGAGCATCATCAAATTATTAACAAACATGCCAAAACAATGAAAGATCAATTGGGTAATACTGAGATGATCCCAATTTTATCTGGTAAAGATTATGGTGTGAGTGTGTTGAACAAACATCTTAATATTAACTTGTATGCTGGATTTGGAGATGGTGAAAATGACATCGATTTTCTGATGCATGCGCCATTTTCAGTTGCAATGGGTGACGCTGTTGATGCAGCTAAGAGAGTTGCTAAGTTTACAAGTAAAACTGTGTTAGAAGATGGAATTGAGTTTGCTTTGAAGCATTATGGTGTACTGTAGGAGGCTATATGAAAGATAGAGACATAGAATTAATCAAACAAAACATATTAAGGGACCGAAGAAGACGTTACTTATATCTCAATAAAGATAATACTTCTGGACTTCAGATTTTTGAAAACGAATTAAAGAAAATGGCCATAGTTAAGAATACATATCTTTGGGCCATGATGGCATTTATTTTACCTTTTGGTATATTTCGACAAGCCATCATCCCTTCTGCTTTACTTGCGATTGCTATTTTTGTAATCGGACAGGCTTATTTAAAATTTATATTCTTAAAAAACAGAACTGAAGTCAAACTTACAGAAACTGAATTCAATAATTTAAACAATCCTGAGA
>CBDUDQ010000140.1:0-1598 GCA_965365985.1 uncultured Erysipelothrix sp.
TCAATTGAGAATCCTTCTAACTTTCATGTAGTTGAGCTTAGAAAAGCTACTTTATGGAATCGTTATAAACTTGAGGATGTTTCTATGAGTAAAGTAAATGAGTTTAAGTCCACCATCACAACCGGTCAGCGTGCCTATGCTTATGATGTAAGTTTTGATTCTGATGAATTCGATTTAAAGATATATAAAGAAGATAAGAAAAGTTCACTACAATCTTATGTTTGGGTTGTATTGGCAGTTGTTTATATGTATTTAAGCATTACTGGTTTGAGAACAAAACCCAAACAATAATTGTATCTATATTTATGTAAACATTGAAAAACTGGCTGATGTCAGTTTTTTTGTTTGCTTGTTGAATTAAATCCCCTTTAAGCACAAAGATTGATATTATTACCAATTCGTAATAATATAGACTTATTGAATTATTAATAGAAAAACAAAACAATCTTTTGATTATAAGGAGGCATATAGAAAATGGAAAGACTAAAAGAGTTAAAAGGCATACACCATGTCACGGCAATAACAAGCAGTGCAAAGGAAATATATAAATTTTATACCCATGTGTTGGGACTGCGTTTGGTAAAGAAGAATGTGAATCAAGATGATTTAACGACCTATCATTTATTTTTTGCTGATGATAGAGGGAATCCTGGGACTGACATGACCTTCTTTGACTTTAAAGGCGCTTCTGCTCATGTTAAGGGAACCAATGATATTTCTAGAACCAGTTTCAGGGTCTCTGATGACATGGCTCTTTCATATTGGATTTCTCGTTTGGATTATTATAATGTGAAGCGCGAAGATGTATTTTCTTTGTTTGGTCGACGCGTCTTATACTTTGAGGATTTTGATAAACAACAATACGCCATCTTCTCAGATGAAAATAATGTAGGAATAGAATCAGGGGAACCATGGCATTTGGGTCCGGTTCCGGATGAGTTTGCGATTACAGGACTGGGCCCTGTATTCCTTAGAGTTCAATCTCTTGAAATGATGGATCAAGCGCTGGTGTCTGTGATGAAGATGAGAGCGATTGAAAGTGACTCATCATTTACTTTATACGAAATGGGCTTAGGTGGTAATGGCGCATCCATCATTGTTGAACATGATGAGAATATGCCTCAAGCACGTCAAGGTTATGGGGGGGTTCATCATGTCGCGTTCAGAGTTGAGGACAAAGCGCACTTAGATGAGTGGGAAGCACACTTCAATAGTTTGGGCTTGAGAAATTCTGGGTTTGTTGATCGATTCTATTTTAAGTCTGTGTACATTCGTTTGTATCCAAACATTTTATTTGAATTGGCAACAGAAGGGCCTGGATTCATTGATGATGAGGAAAGTTATGAAATACTGGGAGAGACACTCACACTGCCACTTCACTTAAGAGATAAGCGAGAATACGTTGAGTCTCACTTAAAACCTTTTGATACTGTTAGAAGTGATAAGACATTTGAGAAAGAGTATTTTACTCATGAATGATCTAAAAAGTTTAATCATTTTATTTAAGTCGTATCACAGTGTTGAGCGAAACGTTAAACAGTCCCTTATTGGGACTGGTGTTAATGTGAATGAGTTCGCTGCGATGGAAGCTTTATATG
>CBDUDQ010000141.1:0-1508 GCA_965365985.1 uncultured Erysipelothrix sp.
ATTTAATTACGATACTTTATTCTCATTCAACTTATTTGAATTCTTGAATTTACCACCCATACTGCAAGAAAACTATAAAGTATTCTTAATGATTGGTGTGGTCTTGTTGGTTAAGTTTCTAATTGATTGGATTTTGAAAACAAAACTGGGTTACTTAATGAGAGTCACTGGGGACAATGCCTCTTTGGTTACCTCTTTGGGTCATTCGGTGGGTCGTGTTAAAATATTCGGTTTGGCTTTATCGAATGGGGTTGTTGCATTGAGCGGGGGATTGGCGGCTTCAGTGGGGCGATACTTTGATGCATCCTTGGGAACAGGGATGATTGTATTGGGTCTCTCTTCTGTAATCTTAGGTACAACATTACTCAGAAAAGTAAGGGTCAAAGAAACAACTAAAGTCATTGTTGGGGCAATTGCTTACCGATTGATTGTGGCATTGGCCATCAAACAGGGTTTGGAACCACAACATATGCGTTTAATGACGGTCATTATATTCATTGGTGCCATTTTATTAAATAAAGGGAAATTATCTAATATCTTAAGAATCAAAACAAAGGAGGCCATCTAAAATGTTAAATGTACAAGGTGTATCAAAAACGTTCAATCCAAAAACAGAAGCTCAAATGAATTTATACAAAAACTTAAACCTTAGTATTGATACAGGGGAGTTTGTGACAATCATAGGTTCAAACGGTTCAGGTAAGTCTACTTTACTCAATATGATTTGTGGGCAAGTCACACCTGATTGTGGACGCATTACTTTTGAATCTGAAGATCTGCTGAAGTTAAAAGATTATAAACGTTTTAAAAATATTTCAAGAGTCTACCAAGATCCAATGTCTGGTACTGCGCCTTCGCTAACGGTATTGGAGAATTTATCTCTTGCATTAGATAAGGGGCATCTCTTTAATTTCAAGAGGGCCATTAAAAGAGACAAGTTGGAATTCTTCAAGGAAAAGCTTTCATCTTTAAACTTGGGTTTAGAAAACAAACTCGATTTAAAGGTGGGCCAGTTATCAGGGGGGCAAAGACAAGCCTTATCTTTATTAATGAGTTTGATGAATGATCCTGATTTACTTTTGTTGGATGAGCATACAGCTGCGCTTGATCCGAAGAGTTCTGAATCAATCATGGCTTTAACTGATAATATGGTTTCGGGTTCTAAAATGACAACGATCATGGTTACTCATAACTTGCAGCATGCTTTAGATTACGGAACACGACTCTTGATGTTTCATAAAGGAGAGGTGATTTATGATGTTAAAGGAGAAGAAAAAAAGAATCTAACACGAGGGGATTTGATTCAATTATTCAGGGAACATGATGATGTTTTCATAGAAGGGGTTTGAGTTGTTAATATGCTCAAAACTCTTCCTTATATATAGGGCGAATAATTTACTCGGTCTCAGACTCGCTTTATAATAGAAGTTAACAGCGTCTGAATGGATTAAATGACCTCTTTTAAATTCTTTTGGATTAAAAGCTTGTTTAGTGTTGACACAGTCTAA